>NZ_JASMRK010000023.1:0-46188 GCF_041431295.1 Psychrobacter sp. Arc9
TCATCGTCAGCTCTCTATTCTAGATAAAGCCCCCTTTGCTAACCCAAAGGGGGCTTTTCTTTGTCAGCAGTTTGGTGATAATTCTTAGATTAACAGCCGCCAATCTCATTCAGTAAAATAATTATATTTGGTGACGGTGCTCGGTTTCAGGAGGTTTAGCACTAGATACTTCGGTCAAAACTCAAACCTTCCTACAAATCAGTTTGATGTGATACTATTTATTCACTTTTAGAATCTACTATTTGTCATTTATTTTGGAGCATATTATGGGCGTTCCACTCTACTATACTGCTGAACGTTCTACTCTCTTGACTCAACAGGAGCAAGAAAAGGTTGCGTCAATAGTTAATGAATATAATGACAAATTCGAGCATGCAGATGATGCAGAGACTTTCGATCTCTATGCATATGATGATAGTGAGTCAGAGGTCATATTAGCAGGAGCTACAAAGCTACCTGCTAGTATGGATGTAAAAGATCTTATGTATACCTTAGAGCATTGGCTACAATGTTTGACTGAGATTCGTCTTGCGGTAACTGATGCAGAATGGCATGTACATCTAGATGATAACGATGCTGTGTGGGTAGATGATAAGTGGCAAATGGAAAAGTAGCGCTTCATCGCTATTATTATTTATCTAAATGCTTATATCAGTTTCTATATATTCATATGATATTTACAAAAAAAGCTCTCAACTGCGTAGCAGGCTGAGAGCTTTTTTATGAGGAATTATTTTATTCTGCTTACTTTTTACTATTATCTATATAGACAATTCAAGTATTAAGATTATATTTATAATATGAATATATCCTTTATAATATGCTCAAAATGATTTGACTTCTATCATTATAGCTGCTAATTTTAAACTGTATTTTTATTACAGGTGTGTAAAAAATATATCTAAACCTTGTAGACAATTTAATCTAGGATGAATCAAATTGTCTGCTCGTAACACATTACTCCTATTCTCATAATTATCAAAAGGAATTGATAATGAAGTTAGCTCCTCTTTTTTCAATTGGTGCTTTAGCCGCTATTAGTCTTCTTGGCTGTTCTAACCAGTCTGCTGATACGACTGATGGTTCATCAGCTACTTCTCAAGAAACTACCGTACTACGGTTTTCACATTTTTGGCCAGCAACCTCATCTATCAGTAAAGAAGTCTTCGAGCCTTGGGCAAAACAGATAGAAACAGATTCTAATGGTCGTCTAAAAGTGGAGCTTTATCCATCAGCGGGTCTTGCTAAAGCAGACGTTACTTATGAATCTGCTGCTAAAGGTACGATCGATATCGGTTCACAAGCGCATGGTTATACCAACGGTCGCTTTCCTTTGACTCAGATTACTGAACTTCCAGGTTTATCAAATTCAGCAACTCAAATGGGCTGTATGCTACAGACCTTATATGATGACGGTACTTTAGCAGGTGAATACGAAGACTCACATTTATTATTTATGTACGGGGCTGGACCTGGGGCGCTTCATACAACTGATAAGCTAATTCGAACACCTGAAGACATGAAAGGTATGCGTATTCGCCGTCCTTCAGCTGTTGCTGGTGATATTATTGAAAGCGCTGGTGCCTCGCCAGTAGGTTTACCTGCTAATGATATGTATACCTCGTTACAGCGCGGCGTTGTTGATGGTTTGAGTTTCCCTTGGGAAGCAGTAACAGCGTTTAAAATTGATGAGATTACCAAGTATCATACCAATATTCCTTTCTATAGTTCAGCGCTTATGGTCACGATGAATAAGGACAAATATGACAACTTACCTGATGATCTAAAACAAGTTTTGGATAAAAACTCAGGGATGGCATTAGCTAATAAGGTCGGTGAAGTGTTTGATAAACATGACCAAATGGCAATTCAAGCTGCTAAAGATAAAGGTGATGAAATTATCGAAATTCCTGATCCATTAAATGATCCAGACTGGAAAGGGCCACTTGAAAGAGGAACACAAAAATATCTAAAGGATGTTAATGCTTTGGGTTTGGATGCTGATAGTGTCTATGAAAAAGCAAAAGCTGCCAGTGCTGCCTGTAAGGTTTAACCTATTGGAGGTGTCACATGGCATTTTTAGTCAAGCTCAGCGTCTTAATCTCTAGATTATGCCAGTTCATTGGTGGGATCAGTCTCATCATCATCGTACTAACCACCATGCTCGACGTCAGCGCGCGCTACATATTCAAACTCACCGGCGGTGAGTTTGGCTTTACCGTCAAAGGCAGTGTAGAGATCGTCTCCTACTTCATGCTATTTGCATTACTCGCTGCCTTTGCTGCCTTCGTTGAACGCTCACAAATCATCGTCGACGTCTTCACCCAGAAAATGCCCCAATCTATCAAGGGCTACCTCATGGCTATCTTTATGCTGGGCTTCTTCGTCATCGGTATCGTCTTCTCATGGGGACTCTACGAGAGTGCCATTGACGCTATGGAGTTTGGGAAAGTTACCCAAGACTTAAGACTCTCTATGATGCCTATCTACCTGATCAGTGCCTTGTTAAGTGCTTTTCTAGCCATACGCTCATTGATCGAATCTATCAACATATTTAAGACAGGCGAATTCTTTGACGCCGAGGAGACAGGCGCATGAGTCCAGAAATTATCGGTGCGATTGGCCTAGTGGTCATGATCTTGCTTGTCGTCCTACGCGTACCCGTCGCACTTGCCATGTTAGGTGTGGGTCTAGTAGGTTTTGGTGCGGTTACCGCGCCTAGTGGTGCCTTACAAATGCTCAAAGACATCCCAGTCGATGTCTTAGCAAAGTATGACTTTAGTGCCATTCCCTTATTTATTCTCATGGGTGTGTTTGCTACCCACTCGGGCATGGCAGGTAAACTCTTTGAAGCCACCCGGACCATATTTGGCGGGGTAAGGGGCAGTCTTGGTATTGCAGGCATTGGTTCATCCGGTATCTTTGCCTCTATCTCAGGCTCGTCACTTGCCACTGCCTCTACCATGACCAAAGTCGCGCTACCGCAAATGGAGAAGTACGGCTATCAGCCAGGGTTTGCCTGCGGTATCTTAGCCGCTGGCGGTACGCTTGGTATTATGATTCCGCCCAGTATTGCGCTACTGGTCTATGCCATCTTAACCCAGCAGTCAGTGGGTGACATGTTCATCGCTGGCTTCTTACCCGGTATGCTCGGCATGGTGATGTATTCCATCACGGTCATGATTATGGTGCGCTGGAAACCGCATTTAGCAAAACGTGGTGAGAAAACGTCTTGGAAAGCCAAGCTACTGTCACTGACTGGTCTGATACCATTTAGCTTTATCTTTATTGTGATTATTGCCGGTATCTTCTTTGGGCTATTTACCCCAACAGAAGGCGCCGCAGTAGGGGCGTTTGTCTCATGGGCTTATGCCTTTGCTAAAGGCATGCGTCTAGATGGTCTCAAGCAGTCATTGATTGAGACGCTAGCGCTCTCTGCCGTGGTGTTCTTTATGCTACTGGGTGCAGAGGCATTGGGATACTTTATTTCAGTCTCACGCTTGTCTTATACCTTGGCATCTTGGATCGGTGGATTGGCGGTCAGTCCAATGATTGTGCTGATCTGTATTCTATTCATGTACTTCCTATTGGGATTGTTCATGGATGCCTTAGCGATGCTAGTAATCACCATTCCCGTGGTATATCCCATCATTCTAGCGTTAGGGTTTGATCCGGTCTGGTTTGGCATCATTGCGGTATTGACGGTGGAGCTTGGTTTGATTACGCCGCCGATGGGGATGAATATCTTTGTGATTAAGGCGATGGCACCGCACATTAAGCTGAGCGATATGTTCCGCGGGGTGGCACCATTCATTGTCTCTGATGTGATCCGTTTGGTTATCTTGGTGATGTTCCCTGCGATCTCGCTTGTGCTGCTCGGGTAGGCTGAACCTAAACTAAAACTTAAACCATAGCTTATAAGTTATTGTATACAGCCATATTGCTAATAAAGCAGTGTGGCTTTTTTAGTATCTGATATTTTGTCTAAGAATTAAGAGAGGAACATTTTACAAACTCACAATCCATGACGCTGCATGGTGATAACTTTTCTTAGTGTTATAAAGGCCTGTGAATGTAGTAAACTGGTTTTCATCCATTTTCCTATATAACTTTATAAGTAGAGATAGTCATGGCTGTCGATTTTAGTAATACGCTTATCGTCGCAATTTCTGCGACGGCACTTTTTGATTTGACTGAGTCAGAAAACTATTTGCTAGAGCTGCTAGAGCAACGACCTGCAAGTGCTATAAAAGAATTTAGGGAGTACATGACCGAGCGTGAAAATGACCCCTTGAATATTGGTGCAGGTTATCCGCTAATTAAAGCGTTACTAAACCTAAATAAATATTGTGATAATAACGATGGACAAGAATCAGACATTGAAACACCATTGGTCGAAGTCGTTATCGTCTCAAAAAGTAGTCCAGATACAGGTATTCAGGTACTTAATGCAATTCTAGAACATGATATTAATATCTCCCGTTCTGCTTTTGTTTCAGGTAGCTCTGTTGCGCCTTATATCAAAGACTTTAATGTGGACCTATTCTTGACCACCAATCGCGACGATGCCCAGCAAGTTGCGGATGCTAATATCTGTGCCTGTGCCATACTAGACGCTACGCCTGTGAACACTTATGAGTTAGATACTGAGCAGCTGCGCATTGCCTTTGATGGGGATGCAGTGCTTTTTGATGATTCAGGTGAACTGCTATACAAACAAAAAGGGCTACGAGCCTTTCATGATCGTGAAGTACAAATGCGTGATTTGCCAATTGAAAAAGGCCCTTATGCTGAATTATTGATTAAATTGTCAAATCTGCAAGAGCGCCTACCTGCTGGTTTAAAATACTCGCCAATAAAAATTGCGCTGGTGACCGCGCGCAATGCACCAGCTGACTTACGGGCTATCAAGACATTACGAGAGTGGGGCGTGAATGTTGATATGGCATTTTTTTTGGGAGGATTAGAGAAAACAGCGGTACTCAGAACATTTGCGCCGCATATCTTCTTTGATGATTCAATCAAGCACATTGACGCAGCACGTCGATTTATTCCTACGGCCTTGGTTCCTTATCATTCGACGTCATTATTGCATGGTGACAACTATCTCACTGCTGATGAGGATGCATCATTGTTATCATTCAAACCTGCTGTGCACCCACTATTTGCTGTAAATCATTAAGTAGGTATAAAAAATTTAGGTAATAAGGATAGGATGGTATATGAATTGGCAGCAGTTGCTTAACTTAATTGTCGTGCGGATAAAGCAGGTCATTGGACTGTATGCTTTTGTGCTTATACCGATGTGGGGCATGTTTTTTCTAAATGAAGTGGCCTTATTTGGTATGTGGAATATCTTTGGTATTGTACCGCGTGCTTTAGATGTGGGTAGTATGATAGGGGTATTCGCTTCATGGACCATGCATGGCAATTTGTCGCATTTGACTGGCAATACGGTGACGCTATTACAGATTTTGTTTTTGTTTGGACTGTTTGAAAAGAATGCTTATCGCACGGTAATTAAACTGGTGGTCGCCTCAGGACTGGTCACTTGGGTTATCGGGTCGCCATCTTCTATCCATATCGGCGCATCAGGGCTTTGTTTTGCAATGTTAGGTTATATGATAGGCGGAGCTATATTTGCGCGGCGTTGGGGTTATCTGATTGCTTGTATTGTCATGGGAACTGGCTATTGGCTGACCATCAAGCAAGGGTTGATGCCGCAACAAGGCATCTCATTTGCGGCACATTTTGGTGGCTTGTGCGCTGGGCTATTGCTAGGAGCTAATTCAAAGCATACTTATTCAGCCGCTTCTCAACGCTATTAAAAGCAACTGGATGTCAGTATTTAATGAACCAGCATAATCATAACCGTACTAAGCGTTATAGGATCAGACGATTTCATCAGTACAGATTTTGATAAATAAAGGATCGTCTGTAGTCAGCTCTCGCCACGCAGTGGTCTGTTTAACATGTTCATTCACCGTCAGTGTGTTACCTTTTTCTGGTATAACGTAATCTGCACGCGCAGGAACACTGCAATCGATAACTTGTGGAACTTTCTCTACACTTCTTCGTCTTTCAAATAAATATAAATTGAATAAATATATATTTGGGTTGTCTACTTGCACACTAGTATTTCCAGTATCGGCAGCGATAAAACGTAATATTTGTGGTTTAGCATAAGACCATGGGCGGAACCATTCCGTGCTTTCTGCTGTTTTGACGACTTCTACGCCTTCTGGCAGATCTCGCACTTGTTGACCATACCAGCTGTATTCCTGGTTTATCTGGAATGCAAACATCCCAATAGCAGCAAATAAGGGAATCAGCCATTTAGGTGCACTTTTGCCTGCCAGTTTGCTGAGGTGAGTTATGATAAGTGCTAGTCCAGCCATACCAAATGCGGCAGCGATGGTAGCGATAAACTCAAAAAGCATAAAATATTCCTTAATGCGTTAGATGTGTCTAATTGAACCTCTTAGATAAAGTAAAAATCTAAAATTTAGTTATTATAGCTATAGGATAAAAAAATCACCCACAAGCAGCTACTGCCTGTGAGTGATATATAGTAACAGAAGATATATCCTCAGTTGTGAGCTTAGTGGTCGACCGCACCGCCAGCGCCACGTGGAGAACGTACGCTCTCAACCAGCTCTTGAATATGTGCTGGTGGTGGCGCAGTAGCATAAGATACAGCGAATGCTACGATGAAGTTAAGCAATGCACCAACTGCACCAAATGATAGTGGTGAGATACCAAATAACCAGTACTCTTCAGTATCAGGGAAGTTCGCTGTACCACTGATGAAGAACCAACCTTTGAACATAAAGATATAGACAAGAACGACTATTAAACCAGTCAACATACCTGCAATAGCGCCAAGATTGTTGATGCGTTTAGAGAAAATACCCATCATTAACACAGGGAACAATGAAGAGGCAGCAATACCGAAGGCCAGTGCTACGACCTGTGCGGCAAACCCTGGCGGATTCATACCTAAGTAAGTTGCTACTACAATCGCCACACCCATAGTGATACGAGCATATTTTAGCTCTTGTTTATCAGTGATATTTGGGTTTAAGTTACGTTTGATCAAGTCATGACTGATGGCTGATGAAATTGCGAGCAGTAGGCCTGCAGCGGTTGATAGTGCTGCTGCCAAACCACCTGCAGCAATCAGACCAATAACCCATGGTGGAAGCTGTGCAATTTCTGGATTCGCTAGAACTAAGATATCAGCGTTAACATCAAGCTCGTTACCTGCCCATCCAGCGTTAGCAAAACGACCATCAAGCTCTGCATCATGTGCAATACGAGCGGTTTCTACCGCTGCAGTTGCTGCAGCAACATCGCCACCGTCAGTTTGAGCAGTATTAAGGGCGATCTGAGCAGCACCTAACCCACTATCACTGTACAACTGAATACGACCATCATTGTTTAGATCGTTATACTTGATAAGACCTGTTTCTTCCCATGTCATCATCCAGTCTGGACGTTGATCATATTCTAGAGGCGCTTCTGCAACCCCTTGTGGGTAAACGGTGTCAATTAGGTTTAGACGAGCCATAGCACCTACTGCTGGAGCAGTAAAGTATAGTAGCGAGATAAATACCAGTGTCCAACCTGCTGTCCAACGTGCATCAGCCACTTTAGGTACCGTGAAAAAACGAATGATAACGTGTGGTAGACCTGCTGTACCGATCATTAGCGTCAAGGTAAATAGCACCATGTTTAGCTTGTTAGGAACGTCAGCCGTATAAGAGGCAAATCCTAAGTCAGTCACAACTTGGTTAAGCTTAGTCAAAATAGGGACACCTGACTCGACATGGTTTGAAAACAAACCAAGGCCTGGAATCGGGTTACCGGTCAACTCAAGTGAAATAAAGACAGCAGGAATAGTATAGGCAATCATCAGAACCACATACTGTGCAACCTGCGTATAGGTAATCCCTTTCATACCACCAAGTACGGCATAGAAGAAGACAACAATAGCCGCAATGATAAGACCAGTACTACTCTCAACTTCTAAGAAGCGCGAGAATGCAACACCAGCACCGGTCATCTGACCGATAACGTAAGTGGTCGATGCGGTAATCAAACAGACCACAGCAATCATAGCAGCCGTTTTTGAGTAAAAACGATCGCCGATAAAATCAGGAACCGTGAACTTACCGAACTTACGTAAATAAGGCGCTAAAAGCATCGCTAGCAGAACGTAACCGCCAGTCCAACCCATCAAATAGGTAGAAGCGCCATAACCACTAGCAGCAATAAGACCTGCCATTGAGATAAATGACGCCGCACTCATCCAGTCAGCAGCTGTTGCCATACCGTTAACGACCGGATGGACACCACCACCAGCAACATAAAATTCACTGGTTGAACCAGCACGAGCCCAAATCGCGATACCGAAATAGAGAGCGAAGGATAGACCCACAAAAATAAGATTAATTACAAATTGACTCATGGGGCTATTCCTCGTCTACGCCATATTGTTTGTCTAACTTATTCATACGCCAAGCGTAAAAGAAAATTAGGATGATAAATATACCAATGGATCCTTGCTGAGCAAACCAAAAGCCCAGATCAGTACCACCGATTTTGATACCAGCTAACAATGGACGAAACAAGATACCAAAGCCATATGAGCATAGCGCCCAAACAACCAAGCTGCCGAGAATGAGACGAATATTGGCGCGCCAATATCCAGATGGATCGTTGTGGTTTTCCATAGGACAACTCCTTTTGTCTTACCTAAAAAATATCAACCATATAAAAAGAACTGCGATTATTTCTTACCACGAAAAGTATAAAAAATAGTCAGGTACTGCTTTATATAGTGAAAACGATGATGCGTGATAGTACGTTTAATGCTCGGTAATTCTCTACTTCAAATAAAAGTAGTTAACTATTTAAGCATCGTATTGACCTAAACCATCGAATGGCAAAAATAACGTTTCTTGAGGAAGACAGAAGGGTGGACTATCCAGTGTCTTTTTAACAATCTCGTCTTCCTGACAAGAGTTTTAATCTTTTTAACACGCTAACCTGTTGTGCTTCTTGTACTGATTAATAGCTTCGATAACCATAAAACAGTCTAAACGGATATAGAATTTATATTAGCACGGTTTAATAAAGATAATTGCAAACTACTACGCATAAATAATAAGTAAATTACTAAAAATTAGTTTGCTAAATATTTATTAAAGAACCTAACGTTACGGCAACCGAGTAATTTATACGATTAAATTATCACTTAATCTATTCTATATAAGATGAAACATAAGCATTATTTATTTTGAAAATAGTTATATGAAGTCGATAAGCAAACGTGATGGTCGCATGTCGCTCAATATCTATATTATGCACGTGTCTTTTTGGTATCAGGTATTTTGCACAGAGGCTTATATAGTCCATGGTAACCAAAATATGATATCGATATAAAACTTAAGTAACGCGTATAAAGAATGAATAAGGAGCCCATATGAACGAAGGGATAGTAGGTTGGTTTAATAACATCGTAAATTATGGTGTCGGTATTATCTGGGGTAACAACGATTGGCTGATTGCTAGTAACCCTTGGTATGGATTACTGATGTTCTTACTAATTGGTGCGGGTCTTTACTTCACCGTCGTGACACGTTTTATTCAGTTTCGTCATTTTGGTCATATGTGGAAGTTGCTACGCGTGTCCAACCAAGGACGCAAAGATGGTGGTATTAGCTCATTTGAAGCATTGATGACGTCGCTGGCCGCGCGTGTTGGTACTGGTAACTTGGCAGGTGTGGCAATTGCAATCTATCTAGGTGGACCAGGTGCTGTATTCTGGATGTGGATGACGGCACTGGTCGGTATGTCGACCAGCTTTATCGAGTCAACCTTAGCACAGGCATATAAAGTACCGCACAACGATAATGTGTACCGCGGTGGCCCTGCTTATTACATCGAAAAAGGTCTAGGCAAGCGCTGGCTTGCCGTGTTTTTCTCATTATGTTTGTTAGTGGCCTTTGGTTTGGCATTTAATGGCGTACAATCCAATACCATCGCTCAAGCGACCAACGAAGCCTTTGGTGTGCCAACGTGGATGACAGGTTTGGTATTGGTAGTACTGGTAGCGCCAGTGGTATTCGGTGGTTTACGCTCAGTAGCTCGTATCGCAGGTAAAATCGTACCAGTGATGGCTATCTTGTACATCTTGCTAGCGCTATTCATTATCGTGACTAATTTCAGTCAATTCCCAGCAGCGATCGCGTTGATTGTAAAATCAGCATTTGGCTTTGAGCAGGCAGCAGGCGGTGTCATCGGTTATGGTATTGCGCAGGCAATGATTAACGGTATCAAACGTGGCTTGTTTTCTAACGAAGCAGGTATGGGTTCAGCGCCGAATGCTGCAGCAACGGCAAAGAGTCATCCTGATCATCCAGCAGTGCAGGGTTTCATGCAAATGCTTGGCGTATTTATGGATACCCTTATCATTTGTACCGCGACGGCGTCGATTATTATTTTGTCTGGTGTGGTCGACCCTAATGTCGAGCAAGAAGGTATTCAGTTAACTCAGTTGGCCTTATCGCAGTATGTGGGTGACCTAGGTGTGGTGTTCGTGGCGATTGCGATTTTCTTCTTCTCATTTACGTCTATCATCGCCAACTATAGCTACGGTGAGTCAAATCTTGAATTTATCTCTGGTGCCAAAAACGCCAAAGTGATGATTATGGTTTTCCGCTTCCTAGTGTTAGGTATGGTATTTATTGGGTCTGTTGCTAGCCTACCTGCTATATGGAACTTCGCTGACTTGTCTATGGGTCTGATGGCCTTGGTCAACTTAGTGGCAATCTTGCTGTTGTCTCCTGTAGCGCTAAGAATACTACGTGACTATGAGCGTCAGGTAAAAGAGGGTAAAACAGGCGATCAGATTAAGTTTGATCCTGATAACTTTGTAAAACTTAGAGATGAAGCCAACCGTGATGCTTGGACAGATTAAGCAGAATTGATTGGTAAAACTAGCTTGTTCTAAGCATTAAAAAACCGCCCGACTCTTATGCAGAGAAGGGCGGTTTTTATTGGAGTACAGTTTTAATGATATTAACTGTACCAGCTCAAACCAGAATTATTCTGATTTACATGTTTGGATAGTTTGGACCACCGCCACCTTCTGGTGTTACCCAAGTGATGTTCTGTGAAGGATCTTTGATATCACAGGTCTTACAATGTACACAGTTCTGCGCATTGATAACAAACTTGGCACCCTCAGCATCTTTGACGACTTCATACACACCCGCTGGGCAGTATAGACGCGCAGGCTCAGCGTACAACGGTAAGTTGATTGAGATAGGTACCGTTGGATCAGTAAGTTTTAGATGCGTTGGCTGATCTTCTGCATGGTTGGTGTTAGAGATAAATACTGACGATAACTTGTCAAATACCAGCTTACCATCAGGCTTAAGATAGGTTGGTTGATAAGCATGATTAGCACGCTCCAACTGATCGTAATCTGGGATGTTGTCATGCAAAGTGAATGGCATTTTACCTTTTAGCAAGTTGTGCTCGATAAAGGTGAAAGCGCCGCCCATGAACAGACCCATACGGTGAATCGCAGGTGAGAAGTTGCGCGACTCATAGTTATCTTGATACAACCATGACTCTTTGTACATTGTGATATAAGCAACCACTTCATCATGCTGACGTTCAGCTTGCAGCGCCTCAAAGATAGCTTCGGCTGCGAGCATGCCTGACTTCATAGAAGTATGTGTGCCTTTGATTTTTGCTGGGTTTAAGAAACCAGCATCATCACCTACCAACACGCCACCTGGGAAGGTGAACTTCGGTAGTGAGTTTAGACCACCTTTGGTCAACGCACGGGCGCCATAAGAAATACGCTTACCGCCTTCTAAAACATTTTTGATAACAGGATGTGTTTTTAAGCGCTGCATTTCATCAAATGGAGACATATAAGGGTTGTGGTAAGACAAATCGGCCACAAGACCAAAGCTTACTTGGTTGTTTTCATCAAAGTATAACCACCAGCCGCCAGTAGAGCCAGTTTCAGTCAATGGCCAGCCAAGACCATGCATGACAACACCTTGCTCATGCTTTTCAGGCTCAACTTCCCATAGCTCTTTTAGACCGATACCATAATGCTGAGGATCAGAGTCTTTATCTAGATCGAAGCGGCTGATTAAGCGTTTGCCTAAATGTCCACGGCTACCTTCCGCAAAAATAGTGTATTTGGCAAGAAGCTCATAACCAGGCTCAAAACTTGGCTTGGCTTCACCATTGGCCGCCACACCCATATCACCCGTTAATACACCTCGGACCGAACCGTCGTCATTGTATAGGATGTCATCGGCAGGGAAGCCTGGGAACATCATAACTTCAAGCTCTTCTGCCTGTACGGCCAACCAACGAACGACATTACCTAGCGAGACAATATAGTTGCCATCGTTGTGCATCGGACCTGGAATCAAAGAGTCAGGCACTTTAGTTGAGCGTGTAGCAGAGTTCAAATAATAGAAACGATCTTCTGTCGCTGGCACGTTAAGCGGTGCGCCTTTTTCTTTCCAGTCAGGGATTAGCTCATTTAGAGCGCGTGGCTCGATGACTGCACCAGACAACGTATGGGCACCAAACTCAGAGCCTTTTTCGACCACACAAACCATAAACTCATCATTACCAGCTTCAATTGCGAGCTGGCGCAAACGTATGGCAGCAGACAGACCTGCAGGTCCACCGCCAACAATGATGACATCGAACTCCATTGATTCGCGTTCGACTTCAGGTTCCGCGGCAACTGGCGCTACGACTGGTTCTACTTTATCTAGCGTTGCGGTCTCTGTCGCTACTGGTGCGTCAGCATTCACAGTATTACCATCAATAACTGGCGTTTGATTGTCTTGCTCTTGCATACCTACTCCTAAACTTTTAGTGGCTTATCTCAGGGCATCATTAGCTTAACAACTGAATAATAGACTTGCGGCGCTAACGTCACTCAGACATATGGCTGCCCGATAAAACTGTCTTTGCGGCATCAATTGACCTGTTATGGTTAATACCAATTTGTCTAAGGATATCAACGTATAACGTAAGATGTGTCATCAATACAACACCCACTTGACCATTTCAATAAAAAATCGTTACTCATTATAAAAGAAAAGTCCTACAAACACGATACGCATTTATGAGTATCGATGCTAAGGTAATGTTAAGAAAATGAGGTTGTTATAACGATAAAGTTTCATCATACCTGAAACAAAAATTTATAGTAATAATAGATAAGCCAAACTTTGAATACTAAATAAAGGAATTAATAATGAATAACGATAATAATAGTACTGAAGACAGCTATGAGAAAATAGCAGAAGCCCCGACCAGTAAGCCTTATAGCCTAGATAGCTTAGATAATTTAGATGCATTAAGCCAGTATATTAAGTCTACGAAAGGGACTCGCGAAGGGCGTGCGATACCACCGCTTGAAAAATGGCATCCTGAAGATATTGCTGATATGGATTTGATTATCAAAGCAAACGGAGAATGGTGGCATGAAGGCGGGCAAATGACCCGTGAGTCATTGGTCAGCTTGTTTGCCACGATACTATGGAAAGAAGAGAATAATGGCACTACTGAGTACTTTTTAAAGACCCCTGTACAGAAAATCCGTATCCAAGTTGAAGATGCACCACTTCTGATAAACGATGTTGGTATTGTCCATGAAGATGATATGAGTTGGTTAGAGTTTACAACGACGACAGGGGATGTGGTTCGCTTAGACGATGAGCATTCGATTGTATTAAAGGCGTATAATTCTAATAAGAGCGATTCTAATAAGAGCGACTTTAGTGAAAGCGACTTTAGTGAAAGCGACTTCAATAACAGTGACTTTAGTGAAAGCGATCAAGCGAATCAAATGAGTACAGCTGACGATGTTGCAGATTCTCAGGAATTAGCGTCTACAGAACAGGTACGCCCTTACATGATGGTCAGAAATGGCTTAACCGCACTTATCGGCCGCAATACTTTTTATCACCTGACTGAAATTGGAGCATTATCAGAAGAAAATGGTAAGACGATATTGACGCTACAGAGTGGTGGGCAGTCTTATTCATTATCGATGCCTACTGATTAAGTATTATGTTTATCTATTAATTGCTGTATGCCGATGAGTGCTATAATTTTATAATATAGCTTGATTCTATTAGTCTGAAAAATTCCTATCGTATAAAGGTAGTTGATAGATAGCTGACGTAGAGTAACGCCATACACGCAACATATATATAGCGCATTTAACTGGGTAATGAGATTGATGAAGAATATGATAATGGCATTAGCATAAAGATGGATATCAAAAACCAGACAGTCGAAAAACTCAGACCGTGTGTCGATATATCTGTTGATCAGAGTCTCAAAGCTATGAATCTAGTAGATGTCAATAAACATGCTGGTAATACAGTTGTAAGCGATAAAAACCGTAGCGCGCCCATTGGCGTGTTTGATTCTGGTGTTGGCGGCTTATCTGTTTACTTGCATTTAGCACAGCAGCTGCCTACTGAGCATTATATATATTATGCTGATACATTAAATGTACCTTATGGCAATCGTGACAGCGAAGATATTGAAATGCTAACGCTAAAAGCCGTAGAGTGGTTACATAAGCAAGGCTGTAAGCTAATAGTTATTGCGTGTAACAGCGCCTCAGCATATGCGCTAGATACTGCCCGACGCTGTTATCCACATATACCTATTGTGGGTCTTGTCCCTGCATTAAAGCCTGCGGTATTGGCGAGTAAGAGTGGTCATGTAGCGGTGCTAGCAACCAAAGCGACTTTGAATGGCACCTTATTAAATGATGTTATCATCAATTTTGCTCAACCTAATAACACAGTAGTCACTAAGTATTTTGATCCGCAACTGGTACCTTGGGTAGAAGCAGGTATGTCAGAACAAGACGAGACCGCTGAAAGATTACGTAAACTGGTACAGATATTTGCTAATGAAGGTGTCGATCAGTTAGTGCTGGGATGTACACATTATCCGTTTTTTAAGACATTCTTATTGGATGAGATTGTACAGCAGCAGCTATCAATACAAGTCATTGATTCTGGTCAAGCGATTGCTGAACGAGTTAGACAGCTATTGATTGCAAACAACTTATCTGCATCATTGATGAGTGAAAAACAAGAAAATCTGTCACAAAAAACCAGTAAGAAAAATACCATTACTAGACCGCCATTAACTTTTCATGCCACTAAATATAGTGATAGACTATGCGCTTTAGTTGAGCGCTTACTCGGTACAGAAATGGCATTGCAATACTACTCTCATTAGTTATTATCAAAGCTAGTGATATCAATACGCTGTATGCAACGCTGACTCAGTTAAAATAAATTGAGTGCATCTTTTCAAGCTAAGAGTATGCTAGGCTGAGCAAGACAAGATTTTTGTGTTCTATTTTACATCCTATCCTTTTTATGTCACGACCTACGCTTAGAGGTAATTGTGCCGAATCGTCGCTATCATATTCATATTATATGCGCTGACAATGACCAGTTGTTGGTTCTAGACAGCTTAGCGATATTTTTTCAGGCGCGCGCATTTCTGACCTATGATGTTTCTAGTAAATTATCTAAAGCCTCTTTTTATGGGCGCCAGTGTATTGATTCTTGTGATTACGCAGTTATGATCGTTGGCGACAGCTACGGGACTGTGCAAAAAAACGGCGTTAGCCAAATGCACTTAAGTTATCTAAATGCCAAAGCGAAGCTTAAGCCGCTAATTGTTCTGGTCAAAAACCACTCTCCAGACGCTGTTATCAGCCGACAACTTCAAGAGTTTATTAAGTTAGTCACCAAGCAAGACAACCAGCTACATTACTATGATACGGAAGAAGATATTGAGCCATTGCTAGTACAGGCTCACTATAATGCCGTCGCCAATAATAAAATGGTAGGTGGCTGGGTCAGAGCGAACGACGAAGAGAATACGACTAGTAAAAAGGTCGTGTATGAGAAGCCAGTCGATGTATTACCTAGTACTACCGAGGTAGAGAAAAACAGTCCTGATGAAGAAGACTTTATATCGGATAAGGTTAGTGAGCCAATTGAGTTAACGGAGTTTTTTGAGATTCAATATAGTGCTCAGGCTTATGAGGGTGGCAATCTAACGGACGTAACCAGATCACTCACACTCTCGTGGCACGAGATACTCATGACACTCATGAGAATACCGTCTACTTTTTCGAGCTATGGCTTGCAAAATGCCATCAATCGTTTGATTACCGCTAAAGCGGAAGTAGACATTAAAAAAGAGATGCCAAACGTTCATGCTGTCTCACGCTGCCAAATCTCTCAAGCTGATATCAATAATTTGCAACGTCAGCTAGTCGGTGCAAATTGGATACAACTAATGACTTATGGCACGCGGGTATCACAAGAGCTATGGAAGCTTACCTTCTACGCAAAAAACCTACTGCAAAATCATACCTCAAATACGAATAAACAAGACGAGTAATTATTCACTAGCGCGTTCAAAAATAGCCATCTAAAACGTCCACTCTCGCATCACGACTACGTTTTGTAATACAAAGCATACGTGCAATGCTTGTGAATCTTCCTCAGACCCGTAATAATAAAGTCAGTTAGTTAGCAGTATTAACAACGTTAACTATTTTAGAATGAGAACTATAATATTAATAATTAGGGAGAGCGTACGATGAGCAATGCTAAAAATGACGAACTAAAAAGAGAGATCGATGGTCTAGAAAAGTCTATGCATGATGCTGATCAGTTTCATACGTTAGAAGAGCAAGTAGCAGATATGAAACGTCGCGGTATAGATCCTAGCAAGGCCTACAAAGATTTAGACAGTAAAGCCGAAGATGAAGATTGGGGCGATGCGACTTGGAAAGAAAACGGTAAGTGGGAGCCAAAAACGGCTGCCGATTTAGACGACAAAGCTCGCGAAAATTGGAATGGTGACAATGGTCAGCCTAAGCCACCACCTATCGTCTAGATACGTATTTTGAGAAGATGAGATAAGTTCTATTAATAATTATCTATAAATAAAAAAGCCACGCTATCGTTAGCGTGGCTTTTTTGATGCATTTAAATAGCATCACTTATCTTACTACTATGAACCTTGGTCTATACGAACAAGTTTGATAGTGCCATCGGCATCAGTAACGCGGCGATAACGTGTATTACTAGAAGTTGAGGAGCTCACTGATGGTTGAGATGAGTAGCTACTAGGAGCAGTCGTTTGCTGCTGAATCAATTGTCCCATGCGATCGGCGGGTGCAGGATTCAGAGGTTTGCTGTTTGCAGGCTGCCCGTATTGAGTTTGACTCGGCGCTGCATTGCCAACGATGGCGCGATAGAACTTCTGGCCTGCGCGTCCGTCAGCTGGGAAAATACCGCGACTAGTCTGATATTGCTGGATAGCGGTACGAGTATTGTCTCCGATGATGCCATCTACACCGCCAATGTCATAACCGGCATTTAGCAAAGCTTGCTGAATGTCTTTGGCCTGCTGGCGGCTGATACCAGGATCGTCTGTCGGCCACGCAGTGATAAAGTCTGTTTTGCTGCTGTCTTCGCGAGTGATTAGATCTGATAAGTGTGCGATAGCCAGTGCGTAGTTTTCTGAGGCGTTATAAGAGTAGAAAGTGTCGAAATTTTTGCCCACCAAGAAAGCAGGGCCTTCCATACCAGCGGGTAATAATAAGCCTGCACTGCTCAAATCATATGGTAGCGGACTGCCATTAGCCAATGTCAGACCTTGGTCACGCCAGTGGCTTATCGACTTTTTGTCTTTACGATTCGAAGCGGCCCAAAATCCATCAGGTAGTTTGACTTCATAGCCCCAAGGCTCACCAGTACGATAGCCGCGATTGTCCAAGAAGTTTGCGGTAGAAGCGAGTGCATCAGGTACGCTATTGACCAAATCACGACGTCCATCACCATCGAAATCCACGGCCAATTCTAAGAAAGTACTCGGCATAAACTGTGTCTGTCCAAAAGCACCTGCCCATGATCCTGTCATATCATTTGGTGCGATATCACCGTTTTGCACGATTTTTAGCGCATTGGCGTACTCACCTTGAAAGTAGCTCTGACGACGATCGAAACAAGACAACGTCGCTAAAGACTCAAATAATGGTTTTTTACCTAACGTCTGACCAAAGTTAGATTCTACGCCCCAGACACCGAGCACATGCTCAGCTTTTACGCCATAGCGCGACTCGATTTGACGTAGAGTCGAGCCCCATTGACGCTTGGCTCGGATACCGTCCTCGACACGCTCTTTGTCTACCAATGCTGATAAGTAGTCCCAGACGTCTTTTTGAAACTCTGGCTGGTAGTTGAGTGACTGAATGACACTAGGATCAGGCTGGCTTGGGCGATAGTTATTAAAGGTATAACCATCAACACCGCTAAACTTGCTAGAGTTTTTTAGATTGTCCAAACACTGCTGAAACTCGCTATTGGATAAATCAGGTGCTGGCGGCTGAGCAGCTTGAGCAGTGGTAGCAAGGCTGATGCCGACAGCAACACTAAGCAGCGACAAAGTAGAAAAAGGAGTCAAACGCATGAAAATATCCTATAAACGTTAAAATAGTTATCGAAAGGCAAAAAATGATATTAACGTAGAGTAACCAATCTAAACAGTAAAGAAAAGCTGTCGAAGTACCAAGGTTATAAATGGTTACGATAAATTGACGCTGCCGTGAGATTAGAAGAGGATTTCATAGAGCTGAAAATGCAAAGCGTTAAACAGTACTTTATCGCGAGGACTATCTTTAGGAGATATAACCTGTTTATTTAGCTAACACACTATCTAGTTCTTCTATAAATCTATGAATCCGCGCCGCATTTTTGCCCAAATCACTCTGTCCAACTCGTGACTTACTGCGGATATCAACTAAGCGCTCGCTATCGTTGTCAGTCACACGAATGATGATATCATCTTTGAAACCAAACCAAGCAGTCGTCTCTGTTGCTTCGATGATGCCTTTATCGGCATCAGTATTTACAAGCTCCCATCCTAAACTTTCTATAGCTTGTTTGGATGCTTCAACCAATTCAGGCTTCGATTGAGCATAGGTCAATGTTTGCAAATCAGGGTAGGCAGTACGTTGTTGTTCAGCCGCTTCTGCACCTGCGTACTCTACGGGATTTGGCGCATCTGCACGTAGTGGAGCAATCGCAACAAACTCAGGCGGATTTACCAAATCGGTAGAAATATCGTGAATAGGTGGTACATTTTTGGCCGTATTCATCATGCCGAGCGGGACAGCGATTGCAGCGAGAGCAAGTACGGCTGAGGCTAGTGCGCTCTCAATACTGGCTGTATTGCGTTTAAATAATAGCTGAATAGCTAACAATACCAATGCTGCGATACCAGCAAATAACCCAAATTTAAACCCCGTAAATGCAGTGCCTAACTCTACAACGCCAAACTTATACAATGGGCCTACCAGAGCAACCAGCAGAATAGCAGTTACACTCATTAGACCGACTATCATTTTCATTCATTTTCTCCGTTGCGATTTAGCAGCTTTTTAAAAGTTACATGAGTTTGGTTCATTTATTGCTCAATAGCCAAACCTGTTCTGTGACGGTGATATCAGGTGCAGAACCTATAGAAGAAGGCACGCTTGCTAGCTCACTGATTTGGTAGTGAGCGCTATAATACTGCTCTAATTGTTCGCCATTAATAGAGAAGGGTGGTCCATTCTTTTTACGCTGATCGTAATTTAGCGTGAGTAAAAGCTGCGGTGTTATTTTATTGTTAGCACCATCAACTTTACTGGTAACGCTACTAAGTTTCCGCACTTGCTCACTATATTTCACATGCATGTCAGCTGGCAGGGCGATTAATGCCGCTTTATCATATACTGCATCAATAGAGCCAATATCTTTAGCGGTCAGTGCAAAAATATCAGCGACCCATAAAGTGATGGTCTGTCCTGACAACTGACCTTGATAGTATTTAATCATTGGGTTGTCTGCCTGTTGATAGACAGTAGGTTCGATGTTTTGCTCAGCAAAGAATTCTTGTACGGCTGTTTCGACCAACTCAATACCCACCACGTCATAGCCTTGCGTCGCTAGCCAAACCATATCAATAGATTTACCACAAAGCGGCACAAAAATGCGGCTACCCGCAGTTAGATTGAGGCGGTTAAAGTACTCAGTCAGCAATGGATTGACCGTAGATTGATTGAATCCAATGCGACCTTCTTGCCAACGTTTGTGCCAAAACTCAGGGTTCATGCTTCATTCCTCTATTTGTAAGTTTCTATATATAAGGTTCTAATCTTTATCTGATATATTTAAGGGATAAATAATAAAAAGCCAAACACCTATAGTATAAGTGTTTGGCTAGTATCTAACATTAGGCTAAGAAACTTTTTGAATAAATAATGTCTTATTCAATTTAGCGAACCCTCATTTAACTGACCATATATTTGCTAAATTCTTTACGCAGTTTGGCAAGCTTTGGCGGTATTGCAAAGTTGCAATAAGCCTGTCCTGGGTTTCTGTTGAAGAAATCTTGATGTGAGTCTTCTGCTTGATAGAATTCAACGGCAGGATGTACTTCCGTCACTACATTAACGCCCATATCGCGTAATTTATTGATGGTGCGGTCAACGGTCGGTTTTTGACTATCTTCGGTGTAAAAGACCACGCTGCGATACTGACTACCGACGTCATTGCCTTGACGATCCATCGTGGTGGGATCATGCGTGGCGAAGAAGACATCGAGTATCACTTCTAACGGGACGATAGACTCATCAAATTCGACTTTGATGACTTCGACATGGCCAGTTGTACCACTACAGACAGCTTCATAATTGGCAGAGACAGCATCGCCGCCCATGTAGCCTGAGACGACAGATTGCACACCTTTTACCGATAAAAATACAGACTCGGTGCACCAGAAGCAGCCGCCACCTAATACGATCGTTTGCATAATTTTTTCCTATTATTATAAATATGGGTTAAGCGCTATATTTGGTAGTGATGCTCTCGTTTTTCAATGTTTCTTTCAAACGCCTCATTACCCTTGGCACTATTTATTCAGCTTAGCAGGCAAGCCAAAGGCGATAAGTAACAAACAGTAATGTTATAATGGGCTTTTGCTATCTTATTTCTTTATCAACTGATAATGACAAGCGAAACCACTAAGCAAAAGTCATCCAGTAATTTTTAATTTCAGTTCTATTCTAAAAAATGAGTCATCCCATGAGCCAATCCCAGCCTGCTATCAAACATGACACCCTATTTGATAAACCGTTTACCACGCCACTGGATAAGGCCGCACGCTTTTCGTTTGACGAGCAAGTGGTGGCTTGTTTTCCTGACATGATTCGCCGCAGTGTACCCGGTTATGGACAGGTATTGGCGATGCTACCCATATTCGCCCGTCGTCATTGCAAGTATCGCCAGCAGAGCGATAGCGGTCAACGCGTTAGTCGTGTTTATGATTTGGGCTGTTCATTGGGTGCAGCCAGTATGACGCTAGCGGGTGAGTTCGACCCACAAGACTTGCAGATTAAAGCAATTGATATCTCACCAGCGATGACGACAGAGGCGACCACGCTACTGAGTGAGAATTATCCTGAGCACGATATCGAAGTAATCACAGCAGATATCCGCGATATTGAGCTTGAGCCGTGCGATATGGTGATCTTGAACTTGACGCTACAGTTTTTGCCAGCTGCAGATAGGGTAGCAGTATTAGAGAAGATTTATGCGGCATTAAGTGAAGGCGGCATATTGGTACTGACTGAAAAAACCCATGCATTTGATGAGCAGTATGATGCGTGGTTGGTTGAGCGTTATTACGACTTTAAACGTGCCAATGGCTATACCGAAATGGAAATCAGTGGCAAGCGTAATGCGTTAGAAAATGTCCTCATTACTGATACCTTAGATGAGCATCATGCACGGTTAGATCAAGTTGGGTTTGCGCGTCATCTGACATGGTTTCAGTTTTTGAACTTCGTCTCTATTGTGGCGTTTAAATAAGGCCATTTAAGTAAATAGTGGGAGTTAATCCTGCCGTCCGTTACTATCTGTCGTATCTACGCCAGACTTACAAATGATAGATTAGTCTTTAATAAAGAGAGAATTAAATCATGAGTATTATTCATATCAACCAAATTGCAAATAAAATAAAATCACTTTTTGCAAGTGATATAAACTGCGACGATTTAAATCGAGATGAACCTAACTTTGAAGATAAGCTCCTTACTCGATGCCTTGCTGCTTATGCAGTCTACCTAACCTTAGATTGTACTATAGCTGAAGCTGCCGATGCTGTAGTCGATGGGGCTGATGATAATGGGATAGATGCACTATATTATTCAGCTTTAAGTAAAAAAATGGTAATTGTACAGTCTAAATGGAGCAAAGAAGGGAGAAATGAGCCCAAAAGTGGCGATGTATCAAAATTTTGTGATGGGATTAAAGATTTGTTTAATACTGAATTTGATCGTTTTAATGATAAAGTTAAGGCTAAAAGCGACGTTATCGAAAAAGCATTAAATGAGTATGATACAAAATATGAAATAATTATAATTGATACACATAGCAAATCCGACTTAGCAGAACATGCTACTAGAAAGATTAATGATTTACTTACAGAAATGAATAACACAGGTGAAGACACTCAAGAGCAGATTGTTACTTACAGAAGATTATTTCAAGGTAAAGTTTATCAATCTTTGGCGAGAAATTCGGGTGATGAGCCTATTGATTTGGAACTGAATCTAACTAACTGGGGAATGGTTGCTGAGCCCTATAAAGCATTTTATGGCATCGTAACTGGTGACGAAATAGCTGATTGGTGGGGAGATTATAGAATTAAGCTATTTGATAAAAATATAAGACAAGTTCTTGGAATGACAGATGTTAATGCAGAGATTGAAAGTACTATTGAAAATAACCAATCTAATTTTTGGTATTTCAATAATGGTATTACCATTATATGCGACAGTATTGAAAAAAGTAAGTTAGGAGGTTCAAGTAGAGATTATGGACAGTTTAAGCTAACTAATGTTGCAATAGTAAACGGGGCTCAGACCGTCAGCACAATTGGACGTTATAAGATTGACACTCATCGCCCAATGGAGGATTTGAAAGTACATTTAAGGATAATTTCATTAAATGACACACCTAAGAACTTTGGTGAACAAGTTACTAGGACAAACAATAGACAGAATAGAATTGAAAATCGTGATTTTGTTACTCAAGACTCTGAACAGTTGAGAATAAAGACTGAATTATCAATTGAGGGTATTGAATATTCGATTATGCGATCTGAATCTTTTGAAAGTTCAGACAGAGCTTTTGATCTCAGTGAAGCAACAATATCATTAATTTGCTCTAAAAACAAAACTGCGCTAACAGCACAAGCAAAAAGAGGTATAGGTAAGTTTTACGAAAATTTAGATAAAGGTATTTATAAAGAGGTTTTCAATCAAAGTGTACAAGGTATATACGTCTATAACTGTGTAAAAATAAACAGAGTTATAGAAAAAGTTATCTCAGATGAAATACAAAAGCTATCGAAGAAAAGTGGTAAGAAATATGGAACATTGGTTCATGGTAATCGGATTATTTCTCAATTAACATTTCATACATTAGGTCTAATTAGCAAACTTAATGATTTCGATTTTGAGCCTGATGAGGACAATATTGAGCAAGTAACATTATCGATGATTAGCGAAGTTGAGCAACAACTTGAGGCACAATTTCCAGAAAATATTTTAGGAACTCTATTTAAGAATACATCTAAATGCACTTCGATTGTTAAGTCTATTCAAAGCTAGCTACTTAAGGTATTTACCTATGGGTTAATATTTTGACTAGTTTAGGCCGTTATATATAGATACTTTAAAGAAACAATAAATTATTGGTGTGCTAATCACACCATATAAAAAATCATATTTTTTGATTAACACGGTAACCTGCTTTTATGCTCAACGACACTATCATCAACGCCGAACGCGAATTGTATCTAACCCTACTAGAGCTGGCACAGCAGCAGCCGAGCGCTTATGAATGGCTTAAGCAATTACCAACATGGCTAGGTGATATAAAAGACAAAGCCAACTATGCACACGCGCCTGCTTACCAAGCGTCAGTCGCTCGTTTGCCAAACTTAGCTGTCAATAATGTCGATCTAGATAGTGATACATTGACGATTGAGGCAGATCTAAATGAATCTCAGCGCAAACAAACAACGGCACTATTAAAGCAATTGATGCCATGGCGTAAAGGCCCATTTCAAATTGGCGGTCAAATCGGCGATGATGAGTCAGGTATTAAGATTGATACCGAGTGGCATAGTGATTGGAAATGGAAACGTGTTGCGCCGCATTTAAGTAGATTGGACGGTCGCCGGGTATTGGATGTAGGCGGGGGCTCTGGCTATCATGGCTGGCGTATGGCAGGGGCTGGCGCGGATACGGTTATTATTATTGATCCATCATGTTTGTTTTATCATCAGTTTATGGCGATTCGTCATTTCATTGGTGCCGCAGACGCTAGTGATACAGGTAGCTATCGGACGCATTATATTCCTGTACCGCTTGAAGCGTTACCTGAGCACAGTCAGCTGTTCGATACCGTATTTAGCATGGGAGTGCTGTATCATCGTCAGTCACCGTTTGAGCATTTACAACAGCTTAAAGGACAGTTAGTCAAAGGTGGTGAGTTGGTACTTGAGACGTTGGTGATTGAAGGTGATGCCAATACTATACTGGTGCCGCATGACCGATATGCACAGATGAATAACGTCTATTTCTTGCCGTCGGTGGCGGCATTAATTGGCTGGTTAGAGAAAGCAGGGTTTTCAGATGTGCGCTGCGTCGATGTAGCAGTCACCTCGACTGAGGAACAACGACAAACCGAATGGATGACTTATCATTCGTTAGCAGATTTCTTAGATCCTAATGACTCGACTAAGACCGTCGAAGGATATCCTGCTCCCATGCGTGCGACTTTGATTGCCAAAAAATAGCATTGATGGTGGTAGCTAACATAAGGAAAGCACTATGAAGACATCAAAGACTTTTATTGTAGCTACCATCAGCTTGCTATCGCTACCTGCTATGGCAGGTTATGGAACTATATCCGAAGGCTGGGGCTTTGTACAAGATGACTGGCAGGTGGTTTGTGATAATACGCAGACTTGTCGAGCTGCTGGATACGCAAGTGAAGCACTAATAGATGAGCCTGCTTCAATATTGCTCACAGCATTGCCAAAAGTAGCTCTGCCAAAAGCGCAAATTCAGTTTATATCAGAAGTGCCGCTAGATGATCTTAAGCCTGCTGAGCTTTGGCTGAATAATAAAAACTATGGTGTGCTGCAACCCAACAAAGAAGATAGTCTATTATACGACTTATCAGCCAAGCAGACCCAAGCACTGGTTGATCATGCTCGTATCGCGACCAAGATAGCGATTAGAGCGGGTGATAACTACTGGCAGATCAGCGATAAAGGCATGTCAGCAGTGATGTACAAGGTCGGGTAGGGACGCCGATAGCGTTGGTCAGTAAGAATAATCCAAATCGTCAACTTCCTAAAGCAGCTCTACCAAAACCAATCATTCAAAAAGCATTTGCGTATTCAGCAAAAGACAACAAAACACTTGCTCCATCAAAGCTGGCGTATTTTCAGAAAAATATTGATAACTGGGTCGATATTAATGCCGAGCAGCTTATAGGGTCCAAAGACATAATGGGCGACTGTGAGCTAATCAACCCAAAAACTGAAACATATCAGCGAATGTCAGAGTATGGCTCTACGATGCTTGGTTGGGACTTTATGCCGGTTGATGATCGCTATACGTTAGCCGCGCATAGTTGCTGGCTAGGTGCTTACAATTCTAGTAATGGCTATTGGCTCATTGATAATGCAAAACCTAGCAAACCTACGCTTATCACGACAGCAGGAAATGATTATTTTGATGGTGAGATTTCGGCCACTCACAAAGACCGAGGTATCGGTGATTGTTGGAGCCGTACTGCATGGATATGGAATGGTAAAACGTTTGCTAAGAGCGAAGAGTCTAGTACGGGAATGTGCCGAGGTTTTGCTGGTGGAGCATGGGACCTACCAACGTATGTGAGTCAGGTTATAGAGAATAATGCTAAGGCTCAGTAGCTTTTTGATTTAGAAAACTTTGATCTAAGAAGCCTTGATTCAAAAGTCCTTGATTTAAATGACTGATACCTTATAAAGCGCAACAGTCATAAGCCATATATTACCTTTTTAGTTTTGCTACTCATTTCCTAAGCGATATAGAAAGATAACGTTAAAAATGGCTAATTAGATTAACCATTTTTTGAAAGCGACTTCCATAACTATCTTTAGGATAAAACCAACAGAACCTGCACCAAGTGCTAAGAATATCCAAAAAGTACCAGCGCGCCCAGCTTCAGACGTTTTAGAGATATCCCACATAATAAAAAACAAGAAAGCGATGAATATCGGCAACAAGACGTACAGTCCCCAACTGGTGACAGTACTGGCGGCAATAGCAAACATGGCGTAATCCTATAATAGAGTAGTAACGCGTCTTCTATATTTTAGAAGAACCGTACAAACCAATATTATAACGTGGAAGTAGTCAGGTATAAACGACTGCCCAGTATTGAGCAACAGTAACGCTACAATTCACGTTATGAGTTATTTATCTGTTTTGCATCATTGATATTAGTCAGCCCAAATCCTGATAACGGTAAGATTTTAGTGCTAATTTTGGCGCAAATGGTGCAATAAAGCGCAAAGATTGTTATATTTACAGGTTACTTATCTTTTTACATTATTCTATCCCTGCAATGTCGGTCGCTATTATAATAAGCAGTTATCGATTGCTCGCATTCGCACCGTTTTTGTTGTTTATTTAATTGAGTTCAAATTCCTATGTCACAAGCCCAAATTGATACGCTTGCATCCCTGTTTAACGATGCAATTCAAACCCTACAAGCAGATGGTACGCTACCAAGCGATTGGCAAAACAACAGTCAAATCACCCGTACAAAAGATTTAAGTCACGGTGATTTTGCCAGTAATATCGCGCTAACGGCAGCGAAAGCAGCTAAAGCCAATCCGCGTCAACTTGCTGAAAAAATCGTCAGTGCATTGCCTGACAATCAAGATATTCGCCAAGTAGAAATCGCAGGACCAGGGTTTATCAACGTATTCTTAAACTCGGAAGCTAAATTTTCTGTATTGGACGATATTTTCACGTTGCAGGACCGCTTTGGCTTGAGTAATCAGTTTGACGATCAAAAAGTCCAGGTTGAATTCGTCTCTGCCAATCCAACGTCAAGTCTGCATGTCGGTCACGGTCGCGGTGCTGCATTTGGCATGAGCGTCGCTAACTTGTTAGAAGCTATTGGCTATGACGTCACGCGTGAATATTATGTCAATGACGCTGGTCGTCAAATGGACATCTTGGCCACCAGTACATATTTGCGTTATCTACAGCTAAATGGTGAAGAGATAACTTTCCCAGTCAACGCCTATCAAGGTGATTATGTTAGTGATATCGCCCAGACGCTAAAAACACAGCATGGCGATAGCTACGTACATAGCTTTGCAAACGTTGCCAAAGATGTGCTAGAAGATGCTCAGTTTGAGATTAATGCTGACGGCGAAAAGACCTTAGTTTCAGGTGATAAAGAAGCGCATATTGATGGCTTGATTGCCAATAGTAAGTCTTTGCTAGGTGACAGCTACGCGTTATTTTTAAACGCAGCATTGAGCAGTATTTTGGCGGATATTAAAGACGACTTAAATGACTTTGGCGTGAGCTACGAGTGCTGGTTTAGCGAAAGATCTATCGATAGCGAGATTGAGCCTGTATTACAGATACTAGATGACAAAGGCTATCTATACGAAAAAGATGGCAACATCTGGTTTAAGTCGACTGATTTCGGCGATGAGAAAGACCGTGTGGTACGCCGTGCCAATGGCCAGTCGACGTATTTTGCTTCTGACATCGCTTATCATAAAAACAAGTTTGATCGCGGCTTTGATAAAGTCATTAACGTCTGGGGCGCAGACCACCATGGTTATGTCCCACGCGTAAAAGCAGCGCTACTAGCTCTTGGTATCGATGCTGAACGTCTGGATGTGGTGCTTGTACAGTTTGTGGCATTGTGGCGCGGTAGTGAAAAAGTACAAATGTCTTCGCGTTCTGGTCAGTTTGTGACCTTGCGTGAGCTACGTGCAGAAGTCGGCAACGATGCTGCACGATTCTACTATGTAGCGCGTAAGCCTGAAGTGCATGTTGATTTTGATTTAGAACTTGCCAAATCACAAAGCAAAGACAATCAAGTGTATTATATCCAGTATGCTCATGCGCGCGTTTGCCGTGTGTTAGAAAAACTGGCAACTTACGATTTGACCGTAGATGATGCTGTTGGTTTGGCACATCAAGACTTGCTAAGTGCGCCAAATGAAGACGAGCTGATTAAACTGTTAGCAGGATATCCAGCGACGTTACTTCGCGCAGCGACTGGTTACGAGCCACATGTCTTGACCAACTACCTGAAAGAGCTAGCGGCATTGTTCCATGGTTGGTATGACACCAATCGTATCTTGCCTATGAGCTTGACGTCAGGTGAAACGCCAAGTCAGGATGAGCTAGACTTAATGCAAGCACGTTTGCGCTTGTCAAAAGCCACTAGGCAAGTATTGGCAAATGGGCTTAGCCTGCTAGGCTTGTCTGCACCGTCTAGCATGTAGTGCTTTTCTAATATGTGACATGAGTATAGACAGCTGATAGCATTAATTCGATGATGATAGTTAAATCCAGTAGGGAGAACGAGATCCATGCTAGCCAAAAAACCTAAAGGCGCGACAGAAAAGCGCAAATCAAGTAGCGTATCAGGCTTATTGTGGATGTTTGTTGGGGCCGTATTGACCCTTATGATCGGGGTGTTTATCTACCTCTCACCATTATTCAATTTTAGCCCCGCTGAAGGTAGTGCTGAGAACGATCCTGATCGCCAAGTACAGCCACGTGTGGATACTGATACCGACAATGGCGATTATGAGTTCTACGATATTTTACCTAATCAAGAGATGGCAACCATCCCTGATGAAGATATCGCTGACATTGATAATGATCAAATAGGTGATATCGGTGCGTTTGAACCAGACGTCGTTGTGACTCAACCAGAGAGCGATACAGGCAGTACAGAAAGTACGGGTAGCTTTGGTGGTTCGGAAAATGCGACTGTCGAACCTGCTGGTAGTAATAATGCTGGGTCGAGTGAGGATATCGTTGTCGTTGAAGAAGATGCAACCTATGATGGTACGCCGCCTGCTACTAGCAACGCTACAACCCGCAACAATAATACAGCAGCAGGTACGGCCAGCATCCAAGCTGCCAAACCTGCGGCGACCTACATCTTGCAGATCAATAGCTTTAGTGATGCAGATGAAGCGGATCGTCGCCGTGCGCAAGTACTGATGGCGGGTGTCGATGCTCGCGTGGTCAAAAACACGACGGGCAATGGCTTGCCAATTTATCAAGTCATCTCACGTCCTTTGAATAACCGTCAAGCAGTAACGACGGCACAGCAGCGCCTACAGAACAATGGTATAGATTCTATTATCGTTGAACAGCGTCGCTAGGTTGAGTCGTTTACAGTTATTGTATTTATTAAAAAAGCGTCGTAATGACGCTTTTTTTATCTCTTTATTTTATCAAAATCTTTCTAGCTGTTTTATCCTATTAAACGTTCATTAAGAGTATGGTTATGACCGTATCTAACTCAGTAACACCGCAAGCAGGCATTATTAAAGCGTTCTTTCAAAAATACTTTATCGATGCTTTTACTGGTATGGCTTTAGGGCTATTTGTCACGTTGATTGCAGGTTTGATTATCTCGCAAATCGGCGGTTGGTTAGATTTGCCGGCATTGGTCGCGGTCGGGAAACTTGCCTCGATATTAATGGGTGCTGGTATCGGCGTAGGTATCGCTTATTATCTCAAAGCGCCAACGCTAGTGATGCTTAGCTGCCTCGTAGCGGGTATGCTTGGTGCCCATTCCGAAGCACTAATGGCAGGCACGCTCTTTACGCCGCAAGTGGGTGGGCCTGCAACCTTTGTAGCACTGCCAGGCAATCCCATCGGCGCTTATCTGACTTCTGTGTTTGCTTATCGTGCTGGCACTTGGGTCGCTGGTAAGACTAAGCTTGATATTTTATTGGTGCCATTGGTTGTATGCGGTATTGCTCTTTTAGTTTGCGCTCTGCTCAATCCGCCTATCGTAGCAGGGGTCGCAGCTATCGGTCAGGGTATTCATGCTGCTACTGAATTACAGCCACTGCTAATGGGCATCGTCATCGCCGTAGTGGTTGGTATTTTATTGACCCTACCAACGTCGAGTGCAGCCATTTGTATTGCCATTGGGCTTGGTGGATTAGCGGGCGGGGCAGCAGTGGTAGGCTGTGCTGCGCATATGATTGGTTTTGCTGTTGCAAGTTTTAAAGACAATGGCGTTAGTGGTGTCATCTCTCAGGGCTTGGGTACCAGTATGCTGCAGATCCCTAACGTGCTTAAAAAACCCATCACTCTGCTGCCTGCTGTCATTGCTAGTGCTATCGTTGGGCCTATCGCGACCGTTGGTTTTGGATTAGCTTGTACCGCGACAGGGGCGGGTATGGGTACTGCTGGTTTGGTCGGTGTGTTTGGGGTTATTGAGGCATCACAAGAAATCATGAGCACCGGTCAACTATGGACAGCGATTATTCTATTGATGTTTATATTACCTGCGGTGATTGCAGGGTTAGTGGCTTACATCATGCGCCGTATAGGTTGGTTGGTCGCTGGCGATATGAAGCTGCCTTAATGCTTGGAGCATTGAGTTAAAATATCATTAACAGTCTCAAAACTCAGTCTTATCCTTAATCAGCAATAACAACGCTTAAAAAGCCCAGCTACGACTATAGCTGGGCTTTTTATATATAAATTAATCAATTCCTCATGAAATAGGAAATGTTTACAGCATACTATTTAACGGTCTTTAGCTTCTTATGACGACGTGGTTTTAGTTTGCGGGACAGTTGATGGAAGTCGTTCAGCACTTGGCTATAATGTGAGGGAAATACACGTTGGATGGCATCAATCATCTTAGCATCGTTACCAATTAAGCAGCGTTGCTGGTTGGTCGCTGCTGCCTGTAGGATAATCCAAGCCGCTTCATTGGCATCGAACTTTAAAAACTTATTAAAACTTCTGATGGCTTTGGGCCCAGTACTCATGCCAATATCATGGATGCTTTCATTGCCGCGCGCGCTGTTGGCAATATTGGTTTTGATGCCGCCCGGATGGATACAAGTCGCTGATACCCCGCAGTTCTGTATATTTAGCTCTTGGCGTAAGCTCTCTGTGAAGCCGCGTACGGCAAATTTGCTAGAGTTGTAGGCCGACTGTGATGGCTGAGCGGTCAAACCAAACAGACTTGAGATATTGATAATATGTCCATGCTCGCCAAATTGGCTCTGTTTAACGCTGTTTTTGATTAACGTTAAAAATGCCTTAGTGCCGTAAACCACGCCCCAAAAATTAATATTCATTACCCATTCAAGCTCACTAATACTACTGCCTTCGACGGTAGAGTAGAGCGCAACACCTGCATTATTAAAGATAAAATTTACTTTGCCATGATCGCTCATGACGCTATCAGCCCATGCTTCCACCGCTGTATTGTCTGATACATCGAGTACGGTAATAGTGACGTTGACATCATAATTGGCAAGTAACTGTTTGGTCGCTGCCAGCTGTTCAGGATCGATATCTGATAATGCAACATGACAGCCCATTTTTGCTAAATGAATGGCTAGCTCACGTCCCATACCAGAGCCTGCGCCTGTGATAGCAGCGACATGGTTGCGATAGTAGGATGCAACGTCTGAGTCATCCAATGAAGTATGGTTAGAAGAAAACGGTAGATGTTGGCGCAATGAAGTCGCCATAGCGGTCATATGGTTGAGCATAATAAACAATCCTTTGTCTTATTAATCATATGGGTTGTACGGGATATATCTTGCGGTATATAGAAATAAAGTATAAAGGTCAAAACAGTCTATCTACATTAGCATGGTTTACACTGATGTCTGCTAGCGATTAATAAACGCTGCTGTCATTTCAGAGTAGATGTAATAAAAGTCGCCAATTTTCAGTAGGCAAGTTATCTAATAGACAAGCTATCTAACAAAAAAATTGGTTAAATAATAGGCATAAAAAAAGCGTCTTAGCTTATTTAGCCAGACGCTTTTTAGTAGTCCGTTAATGATAACGGACTATTTAAACTAACTATAACTTAAGCAATTTTAGGTACTTTACCTTCATTGATCACATCTGCATCAACCATTACAGTTTTAGCATTTTCCATGGAAGGTAGCTCATACATGGTCTCAAGTAGGGCGTTCTCTACAATCGAACGTAGACCACGTGCACCAGTTTTACGCTCCATGGCTTTTTTGGCGATGGCATCTAGGGCTTCTTGAGTAAAGCTAATCTCAGCACCTTCCATGTCAAACAAGTACTTGTACTGTTTTACCAGTGCGTTCTTAGGTTCTGTCAGGATTTGTACTAGGGCCGCTTCATCTAGCTCTTGCAGTGCCGCAAGTACTGGCAGACGACCGATTAGCTCAGGAATCAGACCAAACTTGATCAAATCTTCTGGCTCGACTTCTTGTAGCAAGTCTGAGCTGCGACGGCTGTCGTCTTTTGAGCTGACATCAGCGTTAAAGCCGATACCGCCTTTTTCGGTACGTTGCTGAATGACTTTATCAAGTCCAGCAAATGCACCACCAACGATGATTAGGATGTTGCTAGTGTCAACTTGGATCAACTCTTGCTGCGGATGCTTACGACCACCATGCGGCGGGATAGCAGCCACCGTACCTTCGATTAGCTTTAGCAACGCTTGCTGTACGCCTTCACCTGACACATCACGCGTGATAGATGGGTTGTCACCTTTCTTACTGATTTTGTCGATTTCATCAATATAAATGATACCTTGCTCAGCTTTAGCTACATCATAATCAGAAGCTTGGAGGAGCTTTTGTACGATGTTTTCAACGTCTTCACCAACATAACCAGCTTCGGTCAATGTCGTGGCATCAGCCATCGCAAAAGGTACATCTAACAGACGAGCCAAGGTTTGCGCAAGCAGCGTCTTACCAGAACCAGTCGGACCGATTAGCAAGATATTACTCTTAGCCAATTCTACCATTGCATCGTCAGCGCCGATCTTAGCTTTTTTGCTATCGTTGGCTAGCGTTTGGCTAACTTTTAGACGTTTGTAATGGTTATAGACGGCCACAGCCAATGCTTTTTTGGCAGCGTCCTGACCGATGACATATTCATCAAGCTTGGCACGCAGCTCTTTTGGCGTTGGTAATTTTTTATTGACCCAAGAAGTGTCTACTTCGCTATCATCATCACCGTGCTCTGCGCTGTCTGCGATTAAGTCAGTACATAGCTCGATACATTCATTGCAGATATTGGCATCGTCAGCAGCAATCAGTTGCTGTACATCGCTTTTGGCTTTACCGCAAAACGAACACTGCGGGGTATTATCTTCTGCCATAAAAGGCGCTCCTAAAATTTAAAACTGGTTAGTTTATTTGTAGTATGTCAATTATCGTATTCATTCAATGGTCATACCTTTCAATAGATCAGGCATGACATTGATAACGGTTTACTGTACGGCAAATAAACTATAAAAGGTCTTATGATTGCACTCTCAATGAAGAGGCATCACGTTAATGCTTAGATTACAAAGATTCAGGGCGACGCTCTAATACTTCGTCAACCAAGCCATATTCTTTGGCTTCTTGAGCATCTAACCAATAATCACGCTCAACGTCTTTTTCGATTTTCTCTACTGGCTGACCAGTGCGCTCAGCTAAGATACTATTTAGACGTGCACGAGTTTTAAGGATTTCACGAGCATTGATTTCGATATCTGTTGCTTGACCCTGCGCGCCGCCTGAAGGCTGGTGAATCATAACGCGAGCATTAGCAAGTGAATAGCGCTTGCCTTTTTGACCAGCAGCCAATAGGAATGAACCCATGCTGTAAGCACCGCCCATACAGATAGTAGACACCTCAGGTTTGATGAAGTTCATGGTATCAAAAATAGCCAAGCCAGCGCTTACTGAACCACCTGGTGAGTTGATATACAAATGGATATCTTTGTCAGGGTTTTCAGCTTCTAAGAATAGTAACTGGGCGACGATAAGGTTAGCCATGTTGTCTTCGACCTGACCGGTCAAAAAGATAACGCGCTCACGTAATAGGCGTGAAAAAATATCAAACGAGCGTTCACCGCGTGAGGACTGTTCAACCACCATAGGTACTAAAGCCGCTTGTGTGGTCTGTACTTCTTTGTGCGCACTCATCAGCATATCAAAATGCGGGTTGGCAGTGATGCGATCATAATCTGTCATAGAAAAGTCCTATCGATAAATGTATAAAATAAAAATGGATTGAATGATTTTATTGTCTGGTAGTTTTTGACTAATGGGTTGTTTATAAGGGGGCTGCGCTCACTATTCAAGCCTATAAAACGGGTTTGTGCATAAAATAGGTGAAAAACTGACCCTACGATATTGCTAGGACTCATTGCTTATATTAAAACTTATACTAAAAATACGTCTAGAAGTAGATAAATACTATCTTATCTATTATCAAGTCGTACAGATATTGATAGTATCTATATCGATACAAATAGCGTAAATCATGTCTGACCTGACTTTTTAACATAGAATACCTGATTAATAGCCCTACAATCCACCTATCTTACTGACTAAGCCTGCAAATAGTTATGCGTTTAGGATTTTTGCTTATCTAATGTCCTCAGAGGGTATTGCGCTAACAATAACGCTAAAAAATGCACTGTTATGGACAAAATGTACTATTTTGGTGCAAGTATCTGCTAATTTTATAAATGACTGAAGCTCAAAAAACGTTTAGAAAATAGCTGGAAATATATGATTGTTTTTATCATATAAGTTAAATAGAAAAAGCACAGACAAATCAAAGTTTTGAGCCGATAAGGTTTCTTATTTGGTTATCTGCTATCAAAAGTTGGCACAGTGCTTGTATCAATAAAAACATTGACGCTTTTATTTATCATGGTGCGCTAGGCACGATAAATGGTGTACGCTGTATTTCTTCGTTATTATTCTGACATTGCTGTCGCGAATGAACTGTAGTTAACGATTGGCAATAGAGTCTTAACGGATAGCAAATGATAGTTGTCACATAAAATACTGAAACATATTTAATTGGTAAATGAGTATATAAAATGAGTTGGGCCTCTTCTTTAGCATTAAGCTTCGACACTGTTAGCAGGACAAGTACGGCCAAAGAAGGTACGGCTGATAACTCAAAAACGCGGCTTTATCATCGCAAGCATACAGGTGCCTTGATGGTACAGCGTGCTCTATATCCTGAGCCAAGCGTACAGCAGGGTATTTGTCACATACTGATGTTGTACCCGCCAGCCGGTATCGCAGGTGGCGATACGCTGACCATAGACCTAAGTTTGGATAGTGGTAGCCACGCTGTTGTCACCACACCAGGGGCAGGTAAGTGGTACGGCAAAGACAGTGTCAGCCAAAAACATAAAGCTCCGTTGGGCGACAACGATACTCACCAAAGTATGAGTCAAGACGAGATAGCTGATTATGCTAGTCAACATATACAAGCCAACCTCGCAGCAGATACCCGTCTAGAATGGCTGCCGCAAGAGAGTATCATTTATAACGAAGCCAATATGCATGCAGTGAGCCGCTTCGATTTGAAAGATTCCTCTAGTCTACTGACATGGGAGATTAGCGTATTTGGGCGGCAAGCTTACGACGAGCAGTTTTTGCAAGGGCGTTATCATACTGGATTGAACATCTACCGAGATGGTAAGGTTATCGTTGCTGAGCGAGTGGCACAGGCAGCGCAAAATCGCTGGTTTACCTCAAATTTAGGATTAGCGAACCAGCATATTTATGGCTCGTTTTGGGCAATACCCAGCTTAAGCGATGTCCATGACAATCTTGCACTCTCCGCGTCACAAACCACGCAATCGACCGAAACTGCCCAAGCAACTATCAAGCAGTCATTAACCCGCTATCTAGATAATACTGTCGTAGCATTACGCCAAGTCATTGCTCAAGCACAAATGCCTGTCTACTGCACTCATAATTGCCAAGCGATCAATATCCGCTACATCGGCTCAGATGTACGTGGTTGTTTTGAAGCGTTTTATCAGCTGAGAGAAGTCTTGCGAGATCATTGGTGGCAACTTGAACCTTGTCGTCCACGTATTTGGGACACATAATACGGCCACTTTTAATAATGAAACTAAGATATATTGCGACTATTTTTAATCGATATTTAATGCTTTGAAAATCTCTAATCTGCTATAAATATAATGATAAGTACAATAAGGAATTGTCATGCACCTGACCCCAACAGAAAAAGACAAACTCATGCTATTTACCGCTGGTATGGTGGCTGAGCGCCGCAAAAATCGCGGTGTTAAGCTTAACTATCCCGAAGCCATCGCTTATATCAGTATGTTGCTGATGGAAGGCGCACGAGATGGTAAAAGAGTTGCCGAGCTGATGAGTGAAGGTGCTACGTATTTGTCTGCTGATGATGTCATGGAAGGTGTCGCAGAGATGGTAGATGAAGTGCAAATCGAGGCGACTTTTCCTGATGGCACCAAACTGGTCACGGTACATAATCCCATCGTGTAACGCTGTATACCATTGTTATAGCACTGACATGCTCACTATAAAATAAGGCGGCTACCATGCAAGCAGGCGAATACCATATCCAAGATGGCGATATTATCTTAAACCAAGGGCGACAGGTACAGACCATCAGTGTGAGTAATACTGGTGATAGACCTATCCAAATCGGCTCGCATTATCACTTTTATGAAGTCAATGATGCCTTGAGTTTTGACAGAGAGCAAACTCGGGGGTTTCGCCTAAATATTATCTCTGGCACCGCCGTACGTTTTGAGCCTGGCCAATCACGGGAAGTCGAATTGGTAGCATACGCTGGCAAGCAAGATGTATATGGTTTTGCTGGGCGTGTCATGGGCGCAGCTCATCCAGACAAAGCATCAGAGAGCGTCACTGATAAAAAGGTAACCACTACTTCGCAAAAGCGAGTCAGTCGTCGTATTTATGCTGAGCATTTTGGTCCTACAACAGGCGATAAAGTCCGTCTTGCCGATACCGAGCTTTGGCTACAGGTTGAAGCAGATTTAACCAGTCATAAAGATACTGCTGTTGATCAAGCAGATACGTCGCAAAGTGGTGAGAGTAGTAGCAAGCCTGTTGAAATTAAAGGTGAAGAAGTTAAATTTGGCGGTGGTAAAGTCATCCGTGATGGTATGGGGCAAGGACAATTGCTGGGTGCGGAAGTTGCCGATACAGTTATTACCAATGCATTGGTCGTTGACTATACAGGCATCTATAAAGCGGATATCGGTATCAAAGATGGTCGTATCAGTGCTATTGGAAAAGCGGGCAATCCTGATATCCAGCCTGCTATTGATATTCCTATTGGCGGTGCTACCGAAATCATCTCTGGCGAAGGCAAAATTCTCACAGCAGGTGGCGTCGACAGTCATATTCATTTTATCGCGCCTCAACAGTGTGAGACGGCGCTTATGTCAGGCGTGACCACAATGCTCGGCGGCGGCACAGGGCCAGCTCAAGGAACGCTCGCCACCACCTGTACACCGGGGGCGTATCATATTGCCTCGATGCTAAAATCTACCGATAGTATTCCTATGAATATTGGACTACTGGGTAAAGGCAATGTGAGTGTACCAGAACCCATTGCTGAACAAATCGAAGCAGGTGCCGTGGGGCTAAAGCTACATGAAGATTGGGGTACAACGCCGCAAGCCATCGATAACTGTTTGAGCGTCGCTGACGACTATGATGTGCAGGTGGCCATTCATACCGATACTTTAAATGAAAGTGGCTATCTAGAGAGTACACTTGCTGCTTTTAAAAACCGCTGTATCCATACTTTTCATACTGAAGGGGCAGGCGGTGGCCATGCGCCCGATATTTTAAAGGCTATTGGCGAGTCACATGTGCTGCCATCTTCAACCAACCCAACGCGACCATACACCGTCAATACCATTGATGAGCATCTCGATATGCTGATGGTTTGTCATCACCTGAGCCCTGCTATTGCTGAAGACGTAGCCTTTGCTGAGAGCCGTATTCGTCAAGAAACCATCGCCGCAGAAGATATCTTGCATGATTTGGGCGCAATCTCGATGATGAGTAGTGATTCACAAGCGATGGGGCGGGTGGGTGAAGTGGTCATCCGTACATGGCAAACCGCGCACAAAATGAAAGTTCAACGTGGTCATCTAGCACCAGATGCAACAGCGACCATTGAGGATGAGCAACAGTACATCACTTTGACAGACTATGATCAAAGCACGGACAACGATAACTTCCGTATCAAACGCTATATCGCAAAATATACAATAAACCCTGCGATTACTCACGGTATCAGTGATATGGTCGGCTCAATCGAAGTAGGTAAATGGGCAGATATGGTGCTCTGGTCGCCCAAGTTTTTTGGGGTAAAGCCTGAATGCATTATAAAAGGCGGGCTCATTGCTGCAGTACCGATGGGTGATATCAATGCCTCTATTCCCACACCCCAGCCTGTACATTATCGTCCTATGTTTGCGACATATCCAAAATCGGTTGCCCAAACCAGCATTACTTTTATGTCGCAAGCGGCGATCGACAAACAAGTGGATAAGCAGCTTGGATTGACCAAAGTCATTCAGCCAGTACACGGCATCCGTAAAATTCGTAAAGGCGATATGCGCTTTAACAGCTACTGCCCAGATATGGACATCAATCCTGAGACCTATGAAGTACGCGCTGATGGTAAGACACTCACCTGTGAGCCAGCTGATGTACTACCTATGGCACAGCGTTACTTTTTATTTTAGAGCTTATGATGCACGTTTATAGGATTTCTAGGACAGACAGTGAGCCATAAACTATGTATACCAATAGTCAGTTGGTTTCTTGAGTGAGATCGTGTCTTTATTCCTAACACTTTTACCATCAATACTATTGACAATAGTTTGAGCAACAACAGCCAGAGAATAATAATGAAAATATTTAATACCCGTTTAAGTACGCTTAGCGATATCCAAAAAGCACAATTGGCAGAACAGTATCAAGCCGATGATTACCTGCTGTTAGAATTTGATACTCGTCAGCATTCCCGCTTTAGAGCCATTACTGTCTCAGGTGAGGCAGTTGGTGTTGACCTGCCTCGTACAGGCGTCTTAAAAGGTGATGACGTGCTTATCAATGCAGCAGGGGAGTTGATGCAAGTGATCGCCAAACCGCAAGCAGTGACCAAAGTGACTGCTGACAATGACTTTCTACTAATGAAAGGCGCTTATCATTTGGGCAATCGTCATGTGCCATTGATGTTTGACCACAGTTTTGATCAGGGTAAGGCAGGCTATTCGCTGTATTTTGAAAACGATCATGTGCTGGCACAAATGTTAGAAAACCTTGGTTTGCATATCGAGTCTACCTCAGTGCCATTTGAGCCTGAGACGGGCGCTTATCAAACGGGCCAAGGGCATGCGCACGGCCACTCTCACTCCCATGCACATTCGCATAGTGACTCTCATAGTCATCAGGAAAGTCATAGCCATGATGAAAGCCACAGCCACAGCCACAGCCACGGACATAGCCATAGTCATCATGATGCGCCTGTAGGTCGTTCAAATGATGGTTAATACCAGTGCTCAGCCTACTCAATCTGCCCAACTTGGACAGCTACTGATGCTGGCATCGAGCAATTTGCCGATTGGTAGTTATACCTATTCGCAAGGTGTGGAGTCAGCGATTGAGTCAGGGGTTGTCTCTGATGAAGCCAGTACGCTTATATTTATGCAGGACTACCTAGCGCTTGCGGTGATTGGCTACGAGCTGCCTGTGTTAGGGCTGATAATGTGCGCGCTTAGCCAAGGTCATGAAGCGCTAGCGGCAAATCTAGCACATGATTATCACGCTGGTCTCGAGAGTAAAGAGTTTGTACTGGAGTCGAAGCAGTTGGCACAAGCGATGGTGTCTTGGCTCAACGAAGTGCTGAGTCTTGGCATACCAGCTGATATACCTGATGATGGATTTTTGCCGCTATTTGCACATATTGCTCAGCATTGGCAGCTGCCATTAGCGCAGTCAATGACCACTTATGGATTTGCGCAATTAGAGAACATGGTGCTCGCCGCTGTGAAGACAGTGCCGCTAGGACAAATGGCAGGTCAGCGTATTCTATGGCAATTACAAAGCGATTTGGGTGCTCAGGTTGATGCTCTAAGCGCTAATGTGCAACATGCTTTCGATGCTTTAATCACATCGATAAATACTATGGATACCTTAGATAAAAGTGAAGAGTCAGACTGTCAGCAGCTATGCCAAGACCTCTATGAAACGCTTAATATCTCGAATAATTTGCCTAATTTGGCTATCTTCTCAAGTATGCATGAGGAGCAATACAGTCGGTTGTTCCGCTCATAAATGTACCTTGATTTCTATTTATAATTATTAATATATAAACTGTTTTAGGAAATTAATATGTCTCTAACTCCGCTCAAACCAAAAAAATCTCACGCTGCATCAGACGTACAAACTGATAGCCAGAAACCGTCTTCTGTCTTATCGTGCTTACGCCTTGGTATTGGTGGGCCAGTTGGTAGTGGTAAGACTGCTTTGACGTTAAGGCTATGCCAAAACCTGCGTGATACGGTCAATATGGCAGTGGTGACCAATGACATCTATACCAAAGAAGATTCAGAGTTTTTGACCCGCAATGATGCCATGCCCGCTGAGCGTATCCGCGGCGTAGAGACGGGCGGCTGTCCGCATACGGCTATCCGCGAAGATGCTTCTATTAATCTGACTGCGATTGCTGAGCTACAAGCGACTTTTGAAGGGTTGGAGTTGATTATCATTGAGTCAGGTGGCGACAATCTAGCTGCGACATTTAGCCCAGAGTTGTCTGACTTGACCTTGTACGTCATTGATGTCTCTGCAGGCGATAAGATACCTCGTAAAGGTGGCCCCGGCATTACCAAGTCTGATTTGTTGATTATTAATAAGACTGACCTTGCACCAATGGTTGGTGCTTCGCTGGAAGTGATGGAACGCGATGCCAAAAAAATGCGTGGCGACAAACCTTTTGTCTTTAGCAATATGAAAACAGGCGATGGGCTAAATGAGATTATCGCCTTTATTAAAGAACATGGCATGCTTGCCTAAAGAGCAGATGAGCTTTTACCATTAAAACATAAAGAATAAGGAAAAACCGCATGACACAGTGTACAAAAGGTCTTCATATCAAAAGCTCTCGCTTTTCACAAGTGCTCTCAGCTCCTCATATCGTATCTGGTTCGGCTGTGATGATGACATCACTGATGCTACCGTCATTGGCACAAGCACACTCAGATCATATTCACTCGACTACCGCGCAAGCGCCATCGTTTTTGGGTACGTTGCAAGCAGGACTGATGCATCCAGTAACTGGCCTTGATCATCTGTTTTTGGCAGTAGGCATGGGCATGTTGTTTTATGGTCTACAAAAGCAGCGCTTAGGCATGATGTCGTTGACGGCAGGGTTGTCATTAGGCGCGATATTGGGCACGGCTGGTGTGCTGATTGGCGGTATCGCGTTTGCTGCATCATCTGGGCTAATTGAAGTGGCAATATCACTGTCGGTAGTCGTATTGGCTATGGTCTTGATGAGCCAAAAAAGCAGACAAGAGGCATTCTCTGCTCAGACCCATACAGCGCACACGCCAAGTATTCAGCAGTTGTCATTGTTTGGCTTTGGTGGTCTGGCAGTGTTTCATGGCATGGCACACGCGATGGAAGTACCAGCGAATGTCGGTGTGAGCGGTCAGCTAGGATTTTATGCAGGGATGATGATTACGATGCTAGCGCTATATGCAGTTGGTACGCTGATTAGTCAACAGTTGCAGCAACGCTTTAGTGATAGCTTGTGGTTACAGCGCGGGCTAGTGCTGCTAGGATTGAGCGCCGTATTCGCACCTGTTTTGGTGTAAAACGTGCTTCATAGTACAAGTACGATGCTTGTTGCTGAACTTCCTTAGCTAGCGAACGCCATAAAAAATGCGCCCCCGATCAAAAGGTTGGGGGCGCATTTTAGTTTTGATAACCGACTACAGCATATCTAAAAAGACAGCCTGTCGTATCAATTACATTGCTTGCTGCTGCTGCTGCTGTTGCTGAGCGGCTAGCAAGTCTTGGTAGCTAACTTCTTTGTCAGTTACTTTACCTTGTTCGATCAAGTAATCTACTACTTGGTCTTCTAGTACTACAGACTCAATGTTAGCGCGCTGCTGCTTGTCATTGGTGTAGTACTCGATGACCTCGCTTGGATCTTCGTAGTTTTCAGCAGCTTCTTTGATGAAGGTTTCAACACGCTCTTGATCTACTTCTAAGCCTTTGGTATCGATAACACGGGCAACGATGATGCCAAGACGGGCAGCACGTAGCGCTTGCTCTTCAAATAGCTCATTTGGCAGCATGTCTTTATCGAAACTATCAGCATTTGCGCCGAACTGCTGAGAGAAACGTTGCATCATCATGTTGCGTTGACGCTCGATTTCTTGCTCTAGCATCGCGTTTGGTACGTCAAACTCGTTCTTTTCTAATAATGCGTCAAAAGTCGCTTGCTTAACTTGACTACGCGCAGCGTTTTTGATTTCGCGTTCCATGTTTTTGCGTACGTCTTCTTTCAATTTCTCTACGCCACCTTCTTTTACGCCGAATAGCTCAAGGAACTCTTCATTGATTTCAGGTAACTTAGATTTTTCAACCAATTTTACGTTGATTTTGAACTGAGCTTCTTTACCAGCTAAGTTCTCAGCTTGATAATCTTCTGGGAAAGTGACGTCGATGACTTTTTCTTCGCCAGCTTTCATGCCTTTGATACCCGCTTCAAAACCTGGGATCATCTGGTTGCTACCGATAACTAGTTTAAAGTCTTCAGCAGAGCCGCCTTCGAATTTTTCGCCGTCGATAGAGCCTTCAAAGTCAAAAGTCACTTGGTTGTCTTTCGCCGCCATGCCTTTTTTCTCAACGAATTCTTCACGTTGCTTTTGTAGGTTTTCGATCATGGTGTCAACGTCTTCTTCACTAACTTGTGCAGTGTGACGCTCAACTTCGATCTCATCGATACCTTGTACATCTACTTCTGGGAAGATTTCAACAGTGGCTTGATATACCAAGAAATCGTCTTCAAGTTTTACGTCGTCGATGTTAGGCATGCCAACAGCGCGGATGTCTTCAGATTTGATCGCTTCAAATACAGTATCACGGATGACATCGTTGATAACTTCTTGTTGAATGCCAGCACCGTACTGAGAGCGGATGTGTGACATAGGGACGTTACCTTTACGGAAACCGTCAATCTTGGCAGTTTTCGCAACTTGGCGAATACGGCCTTCAACTTTGTTTTGAATTTTTTCAACGGGCACTTTAACCGTTAGTTGGGTTTCTTTATTAGATAGCTTGTTGGTTGTGACTTGTAAATCTGTAGCCATGTTAATTACACCTTTAGGATTAAGTAGTACGTTTGATTAATGAAATAGTACTTAGGGTTAAATTGTAATAGACAGACCGCGCCTCAAATTACGGGCATGTACGACGGGCTGCCGTTGAAATAAATAGGGGATAACGATAGCGCACAACGTCAAATTCAGTGCCAGTAGCAATCGCCGCTGATACTAAAAGGTGAACCTGCTGAGGTTGTCCATGCTATCAAATATCGATAATAAACCGTTAATGCACCGCATAATAACGCTTTTTGGTGAATTATACAGCCAAATAACGGATTTCAACAAAATTTTAAAAGTAGAACAGTATAATCTATCTGTTTATTAAAGTAAAAATTATCTCTTTGATGGCATGTTTCCTTATGTTGCTTGCTATTTTATGGATTAATTTTATATAAAGAGTTAGCCATATTCATAGTCAATAAATAAGATAACGGATAAAAAACAGCGATAAGGTTGTAAGCGCATTATGAGCATTGAGCGCGCTTACGGATAGTTATGGATAGAACAGCTATAAAGTACTTATAAAGGCAGTTGTGCCAATAACTGCTGGATTGCCTGACCACGATGACTGATGCTGTTTTTATCAGCAGCGCTCAGACTCGCCGCACTGGATTGCAAATCAGGTAACCAAAACAATGGATCATAGCCAAAACCGCCGTCACCATGTGGAGTCTCCAAGATTTCGCCATGCCATAATCCTTGGGCGACAATCGGTAGCGGATCATCAGCATGACGCACCATTGCCAGTACGCAAACGAACATACCTTTGATCGGAGTATCTGGCTTCGCTGCGCGGATAGGCAGCAAGTCGGCGATGAGCTTGGCGTTATTTTTACTATCGTTGCCGTGCTCACCAGCATAGCGAGCAGAGTAGATACCTGGTGCGTTACCGAGTGCGGGTACACACAGTCCTGAATCATCAGCAATCGCAGGCAGTCCACTGATACGGCTCGCATGACGGGCTTTGATAATGGCGTTTTCTACAAAGCTTAAACCATCCTCGATGGCGTCTTCAATATCGAGCTGACATTGCGGGACAATCGTCACGTCCAAGTTCGCTTCGGCAAATAGCCGTTTAAATTCAGCCAATTTGCCTTTATTGTTACTGGCCAGTACCCATTGGTTGCCAGATGTCGGATGGGTAGCAATTAACGAGGTATCAGTGGTGCTCATAGAGTCAGTCCGTTATATGAAAATGATGAAAAATTATTATTCGAGTGAGCTTTATTTACTTTCTGTAGCGCTAATCGGTAAATTATTTGACGATTGAAGTAGTTATACTAATAATGATAACGCATGAGTTTGGAGTGCGTGCAATTCCTGCTTAATAAATAACCAATCGCTATGTAGATTGTACGGGCTATAACATTTGGTAACTGATATTATTGGTTGCTATTGCTATAATAGGAGACAAGCTACAGTGAATTATATCTTATGGCTTGTGAATATTAAGTTAATAAAAGTCTATAAAGTCAGAGACTTGGCTTTTTGACGAAGAATAATAGCAATAAGTAACCGACAGGTTGATTTTGGATTCATAATGATACGTGATATTGTATTGAGCAGTACTGTGTATCAAGCGATAAAGTTCATTTCAAACAATAAACTCAGCCAATTTAGTCCGCTATTTTATAGTGTTTTTTGCGGTGTAAAAATAGCGTAAAATTCAGCTTCTATAAGCAAGTTTTTATAAACTAACGGCTAAACAGCAAGGATAAAATAATTATGTCAAACATTACTTTACCAGACCTACCATATGCAAAAGACGCACTAGAGCCACATATCAGTGCCGAAACGCTAGAGTATCATCATGACAAGCATCATGCTGCTTATGTAAACAAGCTAAAAGACATGTTGCCAGGTTCTGGTCTAGAAGATAAAACATTGCCAGAAATCATCGTAGCGACTGCTAAAGATGACAGCAAGCAAGGTATGTTCAACCAAGCAGCTCAAGTATGGAACCACACGTTCTACTGGAACTGCATGACGCCAACGAACGGCGGCGGCGAACCTACTGGCGATCTAAAAGCAAAAATCGAAGAAGATTTCGGTAGCTACGACAAGTTCCGTGAAGAGTTCAAAAACGCAGCATTGACTCAGTTTGGTTCAGGTTGGGCATGGCTAGTTGCTGATAAAGTCGGTGGCAAATTGTCAATCGCCAAAACTGCTAACGCTGACACCCCACTTGCACATGACCAAGTAGCTGTATTGACTTGTGACGTATGGGAACACGCGTACTATGTAGATTACCGTAACCGTCGTCCTGACTATGTTGACACGTTCCTAGACAAGCTAGTGAACTGGGACTACGCAAACGCAAAATATAAAGGTCAAGATGCTGGCGTTGAAGAGTAATCTTTAACGACTAAGTATTTGATTAATAAAAAAGGACGCCGCGAGGTGTCCTTTTTTTGGAGCCTTTCCTAAAAAGTGTGTAACTGCTTATAATCCACTAACAGGAGAATAAGCAATGACTACTCAATCTGACATT
>NZ_JASMRK010000024.1:0-43866 GCF_041431295.1 Psychrobacter sp. Arc9
TGTATTCTTGGTCGAAAACAATAGATTAGTGAGGTGCTCTTCTTTTTTCAATCACTTTCGAAGTTGAGAGTGGGGTAAACTAACCAAAATCAGAGCGGTGGCGACCAATAAAATACCGTTTTGTACAATAGGGTAGTCACGAGTGAAAAACCCATCGAGTAGCCAATTACCAACGCCTGGCCAACTAAAGATAGTCTCGGTAATAATGGCGCCTGCGAGCAATGTCGCCATCTGCAAGCCAACGACTGTAACCACAGTAATCAAGGCATTACGCATTACGTGGACCAGTATTACTCGGCGTGGAGATAAGCCTTTGGCTCGCGCTGTACGCACATAATCTTCATCTAAAACCTCTAGCATCGCAGAGCGTGTCATCCGCGCAATCATCGCTAACGGAATGGTCGATAAGGCGATAGAGGGCAATATAAAGTGTTTGACCACGTTCCAAAACGCGCCAGGTTCTCCTGAGCTTAGTGAGCCGAGTAACCATGACCCATACAGTGGCTGCACATCTAAAAACTGTGCGACAGATATCACCCCAGCGACAGGTAGAAGACCTAAATAATGAGCGAAGATACCAGTCAGGATAGGGCCCAATAAATAGATGGGCATAGAGTATCCTGCCAACGCGCCTGACATTAGGGTGTAATCAATCCATGTACCACGGCGCAGGGCAGCAAAGATGCCTAAGCTAACACCAATAACACTAGCGATGACAATAGCGCATAACGCCAACTCTAAAGTAGGAACAAAGTGAGCAAAGAAGTCTTGTAGTACGGGCGTACGAGTACGAAAGGACTGACCGAAATCACCCGTTAAGATGCCAGTCAAATAATCCCAATACTGGGCAACGAGTGGTTTGTCTAATCCTAGCCTTTCTAGGGCACGAGCATGTAGCTCGGGATCGACCATACGCTCGCCCATCATAATCTCTACCGCATCTCCAGGTACGAGACGAATCAGAGTAAAAGTCGATAGCGTTAGGCCAAGATAGACGGGTATTAAAATGGCAATACGACGCAGAATATAAAGTAGCATGGGCTGCTCAATAGTTGTGGTTCAATGATTAGAGTATTAGCGATGATGAAGAGATCCGTGACAAAGCGCTTAATTCATATTGTTCATATCATTTATATAAACTCGGCTGGAGCAGAGTATCTGACCCAGCCGCACTTATATGAATGAATAAAATGAATAAGTTGCTTATGTCGTAACGGAATTAATCAGTCAAGGTTATTCAACTTTTACACCATCAAAGCGTATTGAGCCAAGTGGGCTGATTTTATAATCGACAACGTTTGGTGCGGTGAATACGGTCACTACCGAGTGTGCCATTGTTGTCCAAGGAAGCTGCTCTTTGAATATTTGCTGAGCTTGTTCATATTCACTGACACGCTCATCTTGATTGTTAATCTGACGGGCATTGGTCACCAAATTATCGAAGTCTTTGTTACACCAGCGCGAGTAGTTATTGCCACCGACTGCGTCACAAGACAGTAATGAGCCAAGCCAGTTGTCTGGATCACCATTGTCGCCAGTCCAGCCGGCTAGAATGACATCAGGCTCGCCTTTAGCAGCGCGTTTTAGGTACTCGCCCCACTCATAAGTCACAAGCTTGGTATCGACGCCAATCTTCGCCCAATCTGCTTGTAGCATTTCAGCCATTAGCTTGGCATTTGGGTTGTACGGACGCTGAACTGGCATATACCATAGATTGATAGAAAGGTTATCTGCGCCAGCTTCTTTGATTAGTGATTTTGCCTTTTCGACGTCGTAAGGCGCGTCTTTAAGTGACTCGTCATAGCCCCACTGCGTTGGCGGCATTGGGTTGGTTGCCTTGAGGCCTTCGCTCTGATAAACCGCGTTAATAATAGCGTCTTTGTTGATCGCCATATCTAATGCTTGACGCACTTTAAGCTCGCTCAGTTGAGGTTTTTCTACGTTATAACCGACATAGCCGACGTTGAAGCCAGGCTGATCGAGAACAGTGGCCTTACCTGATTTTTTGACAGATTCGATTTCGGCAGGTTTTGGATAAGCGGACACATGACATTCGCCAGCTTGCACTTTTTGGGCACGGACTGCTGAGTCTTTAGTGATGACAAACACTAGGTTGTCGATATAGATGTCGTCTTTGTTCCAATAATCTGGGTTTTTGGTATAACGAATTTGCGCGTCTTTTTGATATGAGGTAAAGACGAAAGGTCCAGTACCGACTGGCTTAGTATTGATATCAGCAGCATTGCCAGAGGCTAGCAATTGATCTGCGTACTCAGCAGAACCAATATAAGCAAAAGGCATCGCTAGGTTCTGTAGAAACGGCGCATTGGTTTCGCCAAGAGTGATTTTTACCGTATAGTCGTCAACTTTTTCGATATTAGAGATAATATCAGGTAGTCCCATGCCGACTGAATATGGGAATTCAGCAGGATAAGCTTTGTTAAATTCAAAGTCTGGGTCAGTGATACGTTCTAGCGTGAAGACAATGTCATCCGCGTTGAAATCGCGAGTTGGAGTAAAGTAGTCAGTTGTACCGAATTTAACCCCTTTGCGTAGATTAAAGGTATAAGTCTTGCCGTCTTCGCTAATATCCCAACTTTCAGCAAGTCCTGGCTGAATCTCAGTCTCTGCTCTTTTAAATTCTACCAAGCCATTATAGATAGGGAAGGCACTCGCATCAAAATCCGTACCTGAAGTATATTGCGCTGGATCGAATCCAGCAGGGCTACCTTCTGAGCAATAGAGCAATGTTTTGGCGGCTTTGGCATCTGAGCTAGCAGCAGAATCATCGGTAGTTTTGTTGTCTCCACTACAGGCGCTGATACCTAAGACAAACGTCGCCAACATCGTAAGTTTGAAGAGTGATTTTTGCATTATTACATCCTATGTAATGGTAGGTAGGTACTCATGTATCCATATGTTCGTGCTCGAGCATAAATACGATAAAAGAGCGTTTAGTGACCTCTAAAGCATCTATCTATATAATGTTTCTTATATACAAAATAAAACATATTAAAGCTTGTCATAACTTTAAATTATATAGATGGAAACTAAAAATATAAACAAGTCGTTCGAATATACTCTCTTAATCTGTGGTAATGCAAGCGATAAATAGACTAGTTTTGATAAAAAATGCACGGTTTTACCGTGTTTAGCATCAATAAGACATTAAATACTAGATTATATTGTTTTTTGTTTATTCATTCTAAATAGCAAAGAGGCATATTTTTAGATTACTAATTAGTTACAATTTTACTAGATGTAAACAATTAGAAATAATAAAGCCATGTCTCTTTGAGGTACTCAGCTATAATCCGTTTGTCCAACGCAGCACTAAACAGGGCTATGAATTGCCTTAATGAGATCGGCTATTTTTTCGGCAATCATGATAGTTGGCGCATTGGTATTGGCGCTAATAAGCGTTGGCATCACTGAAGCGTCGATAACTCGCAATCCACTCACACCTCGTACCTTTAATTCCAAATCAACCACAGAGCTGTCATCTGAGCCCATGCGGCAAGTGCCTACTGGGTGATAGATGGTATCTGACTTATTTCTGATATAGCCGAGCATGCCGTCTTTTTCGAGGTAAGGGGCAGGGTAGTCTTCAGTAATGTACTTAGCGAGTGCAGACTCTTGCATGATGGCGCGAGTACGCTCGGCACCGGCAACCATATACTCTACATCTTTTGGATGCGACAGATAGTTTGGATCGATCAAGACGGCAGCAGAGGGATCAGCTGATTCCAGTCTCACCGTACCGCGACTCTCAGGTCGTAAGTAGCAACTTTGACAAGAAACAGCAAATCCACGTCTTAGATCGCGGCCATGCTCGATCACGCGTGAGATGACGAAATGCAACTGGGTATTCGGCCACTCTTTTGGTGCATCACTCACACTAAAGAAGGCACCCATTTCTACTAATATGTCAAATTCCATTTTATATTCCTTATAGCATCCATGCTAATTAAAATAGGGTACGCTTTACAGTAACTATTATTCTGCTGAAATAATAAAATAAAAATGACTCTGCGGTATCTGTTTGCGTCAATATCGTAGGACAAGCGAAGACTGTTATATTCGGTACATTAGGTAAGATTAATGCTACCTAGCTTTGCGTCAAACGTGCTTATATCGCACAGATTTCTGAGCGTACGATAAAGCGTTTGCCTTCAGGGATTTCTAACGAAAAACTCGCACCGCGACCATTGACGACATCAATAGTGAGATCGGTATGCTGCCATAAATTGTACTGTGCCTTGCCCATATAAAATGGACAGCCAGCAAGCTCGCCAACCAACACATCCTGACCGCCTACCTTAAACTCTCCTAATGGATAGCACATGGGCGAGCTACCGTCACAGCAGCCACCTGATTGATGAAACATCAGCTCACCGTGCTTGGACTTTAGTAGCTCAATTAACGCTTCACAAGATTCTGTTGCTGCCAGTTTCATATCGTACTCCTTCTTATGGCCCATCCATGGTTTATATAATTGCTCTCTAGTATCAGTATGCCACAGTCAAATCAAAAAGGTCGCATCATCTTCAGACACATCACAACTGGCATATGACTAAAAAGATACGACCTTCGGCTGATAATTGACAGTTGGAATAACTACGTAATAAGCTTATAACACTGTCATTTTACTATCCGTTATTGATTATAGTCGATGACGATACGACCTTCGATTTTGCCATTACGCATCCGCTCAAAAATATCATTGATGTTCTCTAACGGCTCAGCTTTGACGGTCGCTTTGACTTTGCCAGCCGCTGCCATATCTAGCGACTCTTGTAAGTCAAGACGTGTGCCAACGATAGAGCCGCGTATGGTGATACCATTGAGTACAGTATCAAAGATTGACACCGGGAAGTCGCCAGTGGGGAGTCCGTTACATACTAAAGTACCACCGCGACGTAACATGCTTAAGGCTTGATCAAAAGCTTTTGATGATACTGCAGTGACTAACACGCCATGAGCGCCACCGATCTCTTCTTGTAGCAACTCGCCTGGGTCTGTATTTTTGGCATTTACCGTCACTGTTGCCCCCAGCTTTTTGGCGAATTCAAGTTTTTCGTCATCAATATCAACAGCAGCAACATTGAGCCCCATGGCAATGGCATATTGTACAGCCATGTGACCAAGGCCGCCGATACCTGAAATAACAACCCAGTCGCCTGGCTTGGTGTCGGTCATTTTAAGACCTTTATATACCGTGACGCCCGCACATAAAACAGGGGCAATCTCAATGGAGTCGACACTCTCAGGAATAATGCCAACATAGTTGGCATCTGCAAGGACGTATTCTGCAAAGCTACCGTTCACTGAGTAACCAGAGTTTTCTTGCTTTTTACATAAGGTTTCCCAGCCACCCAAGCAATGCGTACAGTGACCACAAGCAGAGTATAGCCATGGCACACCAACGCGATCACCTGCTTTGACATGAGTTACGCCGTCACCGACCGCCGTGATCACGCCAACACCTTCATGACCTGGGATAAATGGCGGGCTTGGCTTAACAGGCCAGTCCCCCTCAACTGCATGTAAATCAGTATGACAGACGCCTGAGGCGTGCATTTTGACAACTATTTGCCCAGCACCTGCGGTTGGAATGTCGACTTCTTCGATTTTTAAGTCTTGACCGAACTCATGTAATACAGCGGCTTTCATTTTGTTAGTCATAATAAGCTCTCTTTTATGGGTGATTGATAAATGTTGATATAAAAAGTTGTTGCGATATTGCATTCAAAATATGCAAACACCTTATTTTGAACGCAAGACTGCTACAAATTTTTCCTGCTGTGCACCTAAGCGCATTAGAGGATATAAAAATTCGTCTCAGTTTTTTATTTAGATCGTTGTAGCGAGCGGGCTATGTAACACTTGTGATAACCCGCTCCATGATTAGCAATGATGGTTTAGAAGAAGCCCATTTTTTTCTGACTGTACGACACCAGCATGTTTTTGGTTTGCTGATAGTGGTCGAGCATCATTAAATGGTTTTCACGTCCGATACCAGATTGTTTGTAACCACCGAACGCCGAATGTGATGGATAAATATGATAGCAGTTGGTCCATACGCGGCCTGCTTGGATACCACGTCCGAAGCGATATGCCTTGTGTACACTACGGGTCCATACACCAGCGCCTAAACCATACAAGGTGTCATTGGCAATCTGCATGGCTTCGTCATCGTCTTTAAAAGTAGTCACGGCAAGGACAGGTCCAAAGATCTCTTCTTGGAACACGCGCATGTCGTTGGTGCCCTCAAAGATCGTTGGCTTGACGTAGTAACCGTCTTTCAAGTCGCCATCGTGCTTAGCTTGCTCTCCGCCGACGAGCACTTTTGCGCCTTCTTTTTTACCGATGTCGAGATAAGATAAAATTTTCTCTAGTTGGTCTGAGCTGGCTTGCGCGCCAATCATGGTGTCGGTATCGAGTGGGTTGCCCATTTTGATGGCCTCGACACGGGCGATACAGCGTTTGATAAACTCATCATAGATGCTCTCATGAACGAGTGCCCGCGATGGACAGGTGCAGATTTCACCTTGGTTCAGTGCAAACATCACTAGACCTTCGACCGCTTTGTCCAAGAAGTCATCGTCCTCATCCATAACATCGGCAAAGAAGATGTTAGGGCTTTTGCCACCAAGCTCTAACGTCACTGGAATGATGTTTTCGCTCGCGTACTGCATAATGAGGCGGCCAGTGGTAGTCTCACCAGTGAAGGCAACTTTATTGATACGAGGGTTTGAGGCAAGTGGTTTACCCGCTTCGACACCAAAGCCATTGACGACGTTTAGCACGCCCTTTGGCAAAATGTCAGCGATACCGATGGTCTCTAACATGAACAGAATAGAAACTGGCGTTTGTTCGGCTGGCTTTAGAACGACACAGTTACCAGCAGCAAGGGCAGGTGCTAGCTTCCAAACGGCCATTAGGATAGGAAAGTTCCAAGGAATGATTTGACCGACGACACCAAGTGGCTCATGAAAATGATAAGCCACAGTGTCTTCGTCAATCTGACTGATACCGCCTTCTTGTGCGCGAATGGCGCTGGCAAAATAACGGAAGTGATCAATGGCTAGAGGGATGTCGGCTGCGAGTGTCTCACGAACAGGTTTGCCGTTTTCGTAACATTCGGCAATCGCAATCGCTTCTAGGTTGGCTTCCATGCTGTCAGCAATTTTGAGTAACAAGTTGGCACGTTCAGTAACACTGGTCTTGCCCCATGCATCTTTGGCAGCATGTGCGGCATCTAGTGCTTTTTCAATATCGGCTTCTTTTGAGCGGGCGACTTGGCAAATAGTTTTACCATCGATGGGGCTTGTGTTATCAAAATACTCTCCATCGATAGGAGCGGTCCACTCACCATTAATAAAGTTATCGTATTTTTCGCGGAACTGAACAGGGCTACCTTCCGTATTGGGATTTGCATACAGCATGAAACACTCCTTGTTGTGTTGTTTGTTTTATCGGATAATACAGGCGCAATTTTATCTATCCTAATATCTGTTATCGTAAAACAATATCAGTTGATGTTGTGATTGATTAACATCAATTGCTCTCTGTACACGTTCCATACTACTCGGCTTCTGCTGATAATCATACTAAAATTTTATAATGACTGATGAGTTAACACATAACAGGAAGTTTGCTTTAATGGCCATGATTTTATTGCTGTAAAGCCTAGAATGCATAGGCTTGGTATTTATGATCAAAGCAGATACTTTACGGACAAAATTAAAAGATAAGCTATTGATTTTTTGCATTTATAGAAAATAAAGCATTTTTTATCTATATTCTATTGACAATTGTTTATTTTATTGTCGATACCTCAAGGTTGCACAGCCCGCAAATTTTAGGTGATTTTAGGCAAATGTTGCGTTTTTTTCCATTATGATGATGGTTTTATTATTCTCTTTTTTCACATTACTGGCTGGTTTGAATCTATGCGTCAATCTTCTGCTCTCGATATCTTAAAAACAGGTCAAAATGTCTTTTTAACGGGCTCAGCAGGCTCAGGTAAGACCTATACGCTCAATCAATATATTGATTATCTACGCGCTCGCCGTGTGCCTGTTGCGGTGACTGCCAGTACCGGTATTGCTGCCACACACATGAACGGCACAACGATTCATAGTTGGTCGGGTATTGGTATCAAGGATGAGCTGTCTGATCGAGATTTGACAAATTTATCACGCAAGCAGTTCTTAGCAGACAGACTAAAAGACACGGCTGTACTGGTCATCGATGAGATATCGATGCTACATGCCAAGCAGCTTAACTTAGTCAGCCAAGTCCTCAAGCATATTCGCAAAAATGACAAAGCGTTTGGTGGTATTCAGGTCGTAGTCGCAGGAGACTTTTTTCAGTTACCACCAATTGGCAGTAAAGGTGAGACGAATCGTGAAAAATTCGCCTTTATGTCTGAGGCGTGGCTCGATGCCAAATTCCATATTTGCTACTTGTCTGAGCAGCATCGTCAAGTCAGCGATGCAGCCAATGGCGGTCTCGATTTAGACGATATTCTTAATCAAATTCGTCGTCAGGAAGTGACCTTTGAGGCGATTGCCGCTTTAGAAGCGACGTATGACCAAAGCGTCGATATTAAGCGTACCCGTCTGTATACCCACAATCTCAATGTCAATAAAATCAATGACAAAGAGCTGGCGTCTCTAGATGGAGAGATGATGCGTTTTGAGGCGACGGCGACAGGCGATAGCAAGCTGGTTGAGACGCTAAAAAAGACCGTGCGTACCCAAGACGAGCTGATTCTTAAAGTCGGCGCCAAGGTAATGTTTATCAAAAACAATGCCGAGCTTGGTGTCTCTAACGGGACGATGGGCGAGTTGATTGGTTTTGCTGCTGTAAAAATAGATGATAAAGACAGTAATGACGCGTTAATCGAAGACGATAGCAGCGATGACGTTGATGAGGATGCTGCTGGCGAAAAAACGGCAAAAGGTAAGAAGTCCGCTGCTAAAAAAGACAAAGAAAAACCAAAGTCAAAGAAACCAACGACCCAGAAAATGCCTGTCGTGCGGCTTAATTCAGGACGAGAAGTTATCGCTGAGCCTGAAGAGTGGATTATCGAAGATGAAACGGGTGACGTGTTGGCAAGTTACTTACAAGTGCCGCTCTGTCTGGCATGGGCGATTACCATCCATAAATCCCAGGGCATGACCCTCGATGCGGCTGAAATTGACTTGTCGCGTACTTTTGAGTTGGGACAAGGCTATGTGGCATTATCACGCCTCAAGTCGCTGGCAGGATTGCAGCTGCTGGGTATGAATGACATGAGCTTGCAACTTGATCCATTAGCACGCGGCGCAGACAAGCGATTTTTGGTGCTGTCTGACGAAGCTGATGCCAACTATGCCATGCTCGATGAAGAAAGCATGCAGCAGGCACATGAGAAGTTTGTCTTAAAGTCAGGTGGTACGCTCAGTCAATCCGTGATTGATGCCTATGCCGCGCTGCAAAAAAAGCGCCGCGAACAGCAGCAAGCGCAAATAGATAAAAAGCAAAAACAGGGCAATCAGGTCTCTGATAAGTCAGAAAGCACCTTGCGTGCAACCCGAGTGTTATTGGAGGAGAGTTTAACCATTGCGGAGATTTCAGAAGCACGTCAATTGTCACAATCGACCATCATGCGCCATATCGGTGAGCTAAAATCACAAGATCCGAGTCTTGCCTGCGATCATCTGCGTCCAGATGATGAGGTGATGACAGCCGTAGGTAATGCCTATGTCGCCATTAAAGTCGCCAATAATCCAAATGACTTCAATGATGACGGTAGCATCAAGCTGCGTCCGATATATGATCATCTCAAGCAAAGCATTGACTACAATACCATTCGCCTCGCATTGATTTTTATCACCCCATAGTTTTGCTGCCTATAATTTTATTGCCTATAACTTTGTTACCTTTATTTTTATAGGCTTTAATTTTACTATTTTTTAGTATTCAGCAATCATTAGCGCACTCAACGTGATAACGCTCAGTTTTTACCCCCATTTATAGCGATACCCTTTATGTCCGATGTTATGCCTGATTTTTCGAGCGCTACTTATCAATTGACCTCTGACCCGATAGCGGCGACGTATCGTACCACTGGTGAGCACTCACAGCCATTGAGAGTGGCTATCAATGGTTTTGGTCGTATAGGGCGCAATGTACTTCGTGCTTTGTTAGAGCGCTTTGAAGTGTTGGGCCGTGCGATTCATGTAGTGGCAATTAATGATTTAGCGCCAGCGGATATCTTATTGCATTTATTGAAGTTTGACAGCACACATGGCCGCCTCAGTCGATTAGGGGTCAATGCTGAGATTGTAGAGAGTGAGTCAGGTGATATGAGCAAGACTGAGCTCTGTCTCACCAAAAACAATCTGACCTATTGCATTAATATGCTCTCAGAGCCCAATCCACAAAACCTACCTTGGCAGTCGCTAGGGGTCGATGTGGTTTTAGAGTGTACTGGGCATTTTCGCTCGTATGAGCAAGCGACGCTACACATCCATGCAGGCGCACAGCAAGTAATCATTGGTGCAGCACCATTCGATGATGTGGATGCTTGTATCGTTATGGGGGTCAATACAGATGCGCTCACGCTTGATTTACCGATTATCTCCAGCGTTTCTTGTACCACGCAGGCACTGGTGCCGCTGATTGACACATTGGATAAAGCGTTCGGCGTCAAGTCCGCTATGATGACAGAAATTCATGCGGTTACCGCCGATCAGACGGTGCTCGATCAAGCGCATCGAGACCCCAGACGGGCGCGTGCTTCTGGCTACAATATTATCCCAACGACATCCAGTAGTATCGCTGCGACAGAACGGGTGCTACCTGCTATGGTCGGCAAAATAAACGGTCATTCGATACGGGTGCCCACTATCGATGTGGCTGCGATTGATGTCACCTTTGTATTTGATACGCCAGATGTTGATGTTGAGACAGTGCGAGAGATACTTAAATCTGCCAGTCAGGCGCATTTGCATGACATCATGGCTTATACCGATGAGCCACTGGTATCTAGTGATTTTATTCACCAGACTGAGTCGCTTATCATTGATGGTCAGCAGCTTATGCAAGTAGGCGGTCAATATAAGGTTTTTGCATGGTATGACAACGAATGGGGCTATGCCAATAGGTTGCTCGATATGTGCTTACATCTGGCCTCAAGCAAGCGATAATGCATCAATTTATAAGTATTCTAAAATTAATTGAATTTTTTTAGTTTAGGGGCTTGCATTATAAAATGATATCTATATAATGATGCACCAATGGAGACGTGGCAGAGCGGTTGAATGCACCGGTCTTGAAAACCGACAAGGGTTAATAGCCCTTCGAGAGTTCGAATCTCTCCGTCTCCGCCAAATTCGAAAAAGCCCCAATCAGCAATGATTGGGGCTTTTTTTATGGTATTAATAAAGTATTAATTAGTACCTTCTATAAAATCCTCAACAGTAGGTTATACAGCTACTTCACCAGTGAGTTTTCAAATTCGATTGTCTGATCGTCTGCTAAGGTAAGTGTACCTTTATTAATTTCGATAGTGATGCCACTAGCATTTTTGATAGCGCGCATGACATTGATATCCTCAATGCTGCTTTCAATAATAATTTTGCCAGACTGCTCTGGTGCGATAGGTGGATCAAACGTTGTCAAAGGCACATTAAAGTTTTTGCCCTTTGTCAGGTTGGCATCCTTCATGGTCAGCGTCCCTTTAAAGCTTTTTATCGCGCCTTTGCCATGATTGGATAGCATAAACTGCATTTTGACTTGATTTAAGCTATCGCTATCACTGGTTTTCACAGGTAATAGGGCGACAGGGTACATCTGTGCGGTAGCATGAGCTGCCTGACCTTTGACAATAGGGCTTTTCTTGCCCGTTGGGTTGTTTGGATGCAGACGCTCGTATTCACGCTGTTGTATTAGCGCCTGCTTGATAGTGGTGCGCGGCATGGCTCCTGATTCATAGGCATCGCTCAATTTCATACGTAGCATATATCGGCTGAGTACTTGTTGATCAGCCTCAGACAGTTGCTCAAAAGTTTGTCCTAGCTTTTTTTGCCATTGGTCTGAATCTGTCGGTATGGTTGTTTTACTTGGATCAGTCTGCGGCGATGAGCAGCCAGTCGCAATCACTAGTATTGCTACCGTCATGGTTGAAAACAAAGTTTTGTTGAAACGCTGATGTAAGCCCGTCATCGTACCCCTCCTTGCAGATCTTTATTATGTTGAAACCTTATAAATAGTCGCGACTATATGTTTAATATACCTTGTTTAAACCTCTGTTGTGTTTAGTTATGGCTAACTAAAACCGCAAATATCGCAGAGTACTTAAAAACATACTTACTGTAGATTAAATGTAAGAAGGGCATAACAAGAGGAGAGTTAGAGAAATATCAGTAATGCTTAGACTTTTATAACAGCCACAAAAAAGACCAAGCTCGCGTTAGCAAACTTGGTCTTTTTTATTTCAATGCGATTTAGCAATGATACTATTAATTGTTTAATCGTTGTCTTGCAACTCAGATAGCGGATGAGTGATGTTGTTATTATGCGTTACTACAATCGCTTCATCAATAATATGTTGGCTAACGCCGCGTTTACGTAGCGTTTCGATGAATACTTCATCATGGGCAAGCGTATAATCCTGATGGTCACGATCCAAGCCCTGACGAATATAAAGACGAATAAGCCCTTGAATGCGCTTAAAGCCCAAGTCTGATGACGTCGTTTCTAATAGGCCAATCATTTCTTCAGACAAACGAATACTAATCGGGCGCATGATTTTTTGCGGATGATCAGAAAACTTATTTTTTATACGTACAGGTATCATAATAAACCATTACTTTTAGTGAGTAAGAGCGAAGCACTCAAACAAAAACGAACCCAATCAAAACTAATCTTACCATACAACAAAAATGTCTAAAAGAACACCACAGCCGTGCTAATATTATTAGAAGTAAATATAAAAGACGCAGCAATAAAAAAACCTCCATCAAATTATGATGAAGGTTTTTAGTATATGGCTCTCCAACCTGGGCTCGAACCAGGGACACACGGATTAACAGTCCGTTGCTCTACCAACTGAGCTATTGGAGAATAGCTGGTCATAACAGCAAGTTATTGATGCTTTATATTAAAGCAGTTAATTAGCTTGTTTGCGTTATGTGGGGCACATTTTAGCCAAGTCACTACAGGCTGTCAACCTTATTATGCGTTTAATTATAAATATTATCGCAATTATTGAAAATTAACGCCAATCCCTTATCAGATAGGCTATTTCAAGATAGAACTCAATAGAAAATGACGATAAATGTGCTTTAGAAATAAAAATTATTTTCAGAAAATTTCATATGGCACATAGGACAAACGATAAGAATATAGAACCAGACGTAGATTCGGCAAAGTAAAACTGGATTTAAGGCTTTGTGTTTTTGAATACAAGGGTGGTGCGATACCGTTTGACACAATAAAGTTGCAAGACAGCCCTTCACATTGGCAGTAGATTTCTATAAAATACCGACCATGTGGTTTCTTTGCTATGTTTTTTCATAGCATGCGTTGAACGAAAGCGGGTGTTCTAAAGATGAGTCCTACTACTATTGCTTATGGTTACTTAGCCATTGCCATCATTTGTGAAGTGATCGGCACTACTTTTTTGATGAAGTCAGAGCAGTTCACCCGTTTGGTGCCAACTTTGATGATGGGCGCGCTCTATGCGGTTTCATTTTATCTAATGGCTCAGACGCTTAAGACCATACCGCTAGGTATTGCGTACGCGCTGTGGGGCGGACTCGGAATCGTACTGACATCACTTGCTGGTGTGGTGCTATTCAAGCAAAATCTTGATACAGCAGCAGTGGTCGGTATCGCGATGATCGTCGGCGGTGTTGTTGTGATGAACTTATTGTCTAATTCTGTGGTGCATTGATATGGAAAATGCTTATAAGCGTAAAAAACAGCCAGAAGTCATTCGTCGTGCGTTGTTAGATCAAGCAGCACGTATCACATTGGAGCAGGGCTTATCTAAAGTGACTTTTCAGGCGGTCGCTGATGCGGTTGGGGTGACAAAGGGTGGTGTGATGCATCATTTTTCTACCAAAAACGCACTCGTGCTAGAAGTCTTCAATGATGCAATGGCTAAGTTTGAGGCAGAAGTAAACGCAGCAATGGCTGACGATCCTGTTAAGTACGGTTCATTTACCCGCGCTTACATAGACGCCACCATCAGTCTCGGCGAGCAAGGGCAGGAAGAATACGATAATCAAGCAACCTTATATGTGCTGATGCTAGGTGATAGTGAGCTGCGTGAGTTGTGGGCTAAATGGGCAAATGAGCAACTCAAAAAACATGCGGCAACGGATAATACTGAAACATTATGTATGGTTCGCCTTGTCGCTGACGGTATTTGGCTCTCAGACTTTTCAGGTATCGATATCGCAGACAAACAATCATTACGTGATCGCCTGATAAAAATGACGCAACAAGACTTTGACTAATAAAACGATGCTGATTTATAAAATAATTTTTATTTTACTATTTAAAGACTAAATTTCTTAAAGACTAAATTTCGCAACTTAACTAACGACGACACTATTCGGCCTGAGTATCTTTATATAGCTACTTTTGCCAATCGTCCTAAGGAGAATTTATGACTGATATTAACAATTTGACAGATATTATCGATTTAGACCAAGTGCAAACAGCCTATATCAACGGGCGCTATCTAGCGGTAGATGAGTCGCTGACGACTTTTGAAGATATCAATCCAGCCACTGGTGAAGTCTTGGCAACGATTCAGCAAACCAGCAATGAGCAGATTGATGAGGCCGTAAAAGCTGCACATAAAGGTCAAAAAGTTTGGGCGGCGATGACAGCGGTCGAGCGTGGTCGCATTTTATCAAAGGCTGTTGAGATATTGCGCGATCGCAATGATATGTTGGCACTACTTGAGACCAAAGACACAGGTAAAGCCTACTCTGAGACGAAGTACGTCGATATCGTCACTGGTGCTGATGTCGTTGAATACTATGCAGGGCTGGCACCGATGATTGAGGGTCGTCAGATTCCATTACGTGATACTAGTTTTGTATACACTCGCCGTGAGCCACTAGGCGTGGTCGCAGGTATTGGCGCATGGAATTATCCTATTCAAATCGCGATGTGGAAAGCGGCGCCTGCACTAGCTGCTGGTAATGCGATGATTTTTAAGCCATCAGAAGTGACACCATTGACAGCACTAAAACTGGCAGAAATATTGACAGAAGCTGGATTGCCAGATGGTGTGTTTAACGTCGTACAAGGTAACTATGAAGTGGGTCAGGCGCTAACTGAACACCCAGATATCGCAAAAGTATCGTTCACAGGTGGCGTACCAACTGGTAAAAAAGTCATGTCGAGCGCGGCAAGCTCATCTCTAAAAGACGTAACCTTAGAGCTTGGTGGTAAATCGCCATTGATCATATTTGATGACGCAGATATCGATACCGCTGCTGACATCGCTATGATGGCCAACTTCTACAGTACTGGTCAGGTATGTACCAATGGCACACGCGTATTTGTCCCGAAAGCGTTACAAGCGAAGTTTGAGAAAGCCATCCTAACCCGTGTTGAGCGTATTAAACTAGGCGACCCTATGGATGAGAACATCAATATGGGTCCACTGGTTAGCTTCCCGCATATGGAGCGCGTGCTTGGCTATATCGAACAAGGTAAAAAAGGCGGCGCACGTCTGCTAACAGGTGGCGAGCGCGTTACAACGAATGAGCTTGCCAACGGCGCATTTGTCGCACCGACAGTATTCACTGATTGCACGGACGATATGACTATCGTACGCGAAGAAATCTTTGGCCCAGTGATGTCGATATTGACTTACGAGACCGAAGAAGAAGTTATTCGCCGTGCCAATGATACCGATTACGGCTTGGCAGCTGGGGTTGTGACTGCAGATTTAAAACGCGCGCATCGAGTCATCGCTCAGATCGAAGCTGGCATCTGCTGGTTGAATACGTGGGGCGAGTCGGCAGCACAAATGCCAGTAGGCGGCTATAAGCATTCTGGTATCGGCCGCGAAAACGGTATCGAAGCGCTCGAACACTATACTCAGACCAAATCTATCCAAGTAGAGTTGGGTGCGTTTGAATCTGTCTTTTAATCAATCTTATTGAGAAAAACGAAGCCAGTAAGGTTTCTTATTAGCTTTTATTTAGCCTTTTTAGGACACCTTACTGACCCTAAACGATTTATGTTTTTTCAATATTATGGAGTATGTTATGACATCAACCACACCTGAGCATGACTATATTATTGTTGGAGCAGGCTCAGCAGGAAATGTGCTGGCCACGCGTCTGACCGAAGATGCCAGTATTAAAGTACTGCTGTTAGAAGCAGGTCGTCCAGATTATCGTTTTGACTTCCGTACCCAAATGCCAGCTGCGCTTGCTATGCCGCTACAAGGGACGACTTATAACTGGGGTTATAAGACAGATCCTGAGCCATATATGAATAACCGTGTCATGGACTGTGGCCGCGGTAAAGGGCTAGGTGGTTCATCACTGATTAACGGTATGTGCTACATCCGTGGTAATGCGCTAGATTTTGATGACTGGTCTAAGATAAAAGGCCTATCAGACTGGACGTATTCGGATTGCCTGCCGTACTTCAAAAAGCTAGAAAACTGTGACGCTGGCGAAAATGACTATCACGGCGTGGGCGGTCCTGTTGAAATGACCACCTCAAAGCCAGGGGTTAATCCACTGTTCCAAGCTATGATTGAAGCGGGTGTACAAGCTGGCTATCCACGTACCGAAGATCTAAACGGCTATCAGCAAGAAGGGTTTGGTCCGATGGATCGATTCGTGACGCCTAACGGTCGCCGTGCATCAACAGCTCGCGGCTATCTTGATCGTGCCAAACCACGTAGCAATATTACGATTTTGACGGGTGCATTGACTGATGTGATTTTATTTGACGGCAAGCGCGCTGTCGGTGTCAAAGTCGAACACGAAGGCCAGACCAAAAATTTCCATGCCGCTCGTGAAGTGATTGTCTCATCTGGTGCGATTGCCTCACCGCAACTGCTACAGCGTTCAGGTATCGGTCCTGGCCAGTGGCTAAAAGATGCTGGCGTGACTGAAATATTGGATCTGCCAGGTGTCGGTAATAACTTACAGGACCATTTAGAGCTATATATGCAGTATGAATGCAAACTGCCAGTGTCAATCGCGCCTGCCAATAAATGGTGGAATAAGCCTGCGATTGGTGCAGAATGGTTATTCAATGGCACAGGTCTTGGTGCGTCTAACCAATTCGAAGGCGGCGGTTTTATCCGTACGGATGAGAAGTTTACCCATCCAAATATTCAGTATCACTTCTTGCCACTAGCTGTACGCTATGATGGCCGTAGTGCTGTGAAATCACATAGCTTCCAAGCACACGTTGGCTCGCTGCGCTCACCAAGCCGTGGCCGCGTCAAGCTAAAATCACGTGATCCGAAAGCACATCCAAGTATCTTGTTTAACTACATGTCGCATGATCAAGACTGGCAAGAGTTCCGTGCTGCAATGCGTATCACGCGTGAAATCATGCATCAGCCAGCACTGGACCCTTATCGTGGTCGTGCGATTGCACCGACCGATGATTTGGTCACCGACGCCCAATTAGATGAATACGTACGCAATCATAGTGAGACGGCTTATCATCCATCTTGTACCTGTGCGATGGGTGAAGATAATGATTCGGTGGTAAACGGCGAAGGTCTGGTACATGGTATTGATGGCTTGCGAGTCGTCGATGCCTCTATCATGCCAAATATCATTAGTGGTAATCTCAACGCCACCACCATCATGCTGGCCGAAAAAATCGTTGATAAAATGAAAGGCGTACAATTGCCGCGCTCTACGGCAGATTATTATGTGGCCAATGGAGCGCCGCTACGCGCTGAGCCAATGCGCGATTATCTCCCAACGGTGTAAATGACAAGTCAGCATAAAATATGCTGCTAAATAAAGAACGATATCAGATAACTCCAAAATAATGGCCTTTCAACGTAAAGGCCTTTTTTATCAGCGTCAATATATGAGCGCAATGTATGTCATATATAGGTGCTATTTATCATTTTATTCGCTTTTATTCATTGGTACTGCTTTGTGCGTCATGCGGTTAAGTATAAGTTATGTGGTCAAAAGTCATAATACTATGCCGGACAAAGCAATATCGGACACTGTTTAATTTACCTATTTGAGGTCTTTTATGTACAGTTCGCCATCACAAGATGTGACGAAACCGTTGAGCCTAAATAAAACTGTGTTTTTAGGTTCGGCTATTATTTCTATTTTATTGATAATCTGGACCATTGCTTTTCCAGATTATAGTGAGACCTTACTGAGTTCAAGCATGGCTTGGGTATCAGATAAGTTTGGCTGGTACTATATGTTGGTGGTTGCCGCTTATAGTATCTTTGCTTTGTTCGTTGGTTTTTCTAAATATGGCGATATTAAGCTGGGTCAAGACCACGAAAAAGCGCAGTTTCCGTTTTTAGCGTGGGCAGCCATGCTGTTTTCAGCGGGTATCGGTATTGATCTGCTATTTTTTGGGGCATCAGAGCCATTGATGCATTATTTAACGCCGCATACTGGCCTAGAGCCTGCGAGCGCCGAGGCCATGCGTCAAGCGCTTGCTCAGACTTTTTTGCATTGGGGTCTGCATGGCTGGGGTATTTATGCGCTGATTGGTATGGCACTGGCTTACTTTGCTTACCGCAAAAACATGCCACTTGCGCTACGCTCACCGCTCACGCCAATATTTGGTGAACGCCTGATCAAAGGCTGGCTAGGTGATGGAATTGATACTTTCGGTGTTGTCTGTACGTTGATGGGTATTGCGACCAGTTTGGGTATTGGGGTGCTACAAGCCAATGCTGGCTTGACCCATGTCTTTGGTATTGAATCTAGCAAGATGGTTCAGGCGCTGATCATTGTCGGTGTGGTCGTCGCTGCCGCTGTCTCTGCAATGACAGGTGTTGAAAAAGGCGTACGTCGTCTGTCTGAATTCAATATGTTGTCGTCAATATTGCTATTGCTTGCCATCCTCGTGATGGGTAATACAGTCTATTTATTAAACACCTTTACGCAAAATATTGGTCAATATTTCCAAACCATTATTTATAAAACCTTTGATGTTTATGCCTATGACGGTACTGCCGGTGCCGACTGGAAATCAGGTTGGACGATATTTTTCTGGGCATGGTGGGTAGCTTGGGCACCGTTTGTTGGTCTATTTATCGCGCGTATCAGCCGTGGCCGTACGCTACGTGAATTTGTCTTTGGCGTGATGTTCATTCCATTGGGCTTTATTTTTGCATGGTTCTCTATCTTTGGTAACACTGCGATAGATCTGGTCGCCAATGGCGCAACGGCGCTTGGTGAAACTGCCGTCAATGATGCCGCCATGGGCATGTTTGCGCTATTTGAATATTTCCCCTATAGCGAAGTGCTGTCATTTGCAGGTGTGATCATTGGTCTGGTGTTCTTTGTCACCTCTGCGGACTCGGGCGCGTTGGTACTTGCCAACCTAAGCTCAAGAGGCATGACTAATGACACGGATGCACCGGTTTGGTTGCGTTTGTTTTGGGCGGCGGCAACAGGTCTTATCACACTAGGATTATTGTTTGCGGGCGGTTTTGCCTCATTACAATCGGTTTCGGTCATTGCAGGTTTGCCGTTCTCTTTGATTCTGGTGCTCTACATGATGTCCATGTGGAAGTCACTGAAAGAAGAAGGCAATAAGCGCAAAGCCAGCACGATTGGTACTGCCAATGTGCTCGACAGCGGTAAAGGCTGGAGAGCACGTTTGCAGCGTATTGTGAGCTTCCCAGGTCACGCGCAAGTCGAAAAGTTCTTAAAAACGGTGGTGATGCCAGCGATGACTGAGGTCGAAAAAGAGTTCAAAGCAGGCGGTCTCAAAACCTCTTTAGATGCGCATAATCTTGCCAGTATCGGTGAAGATATCGATGCAGGCATGGGCCAAGACAGTGGTCAGGTCGACGGTCTAAAACTGCGCGTCGGTCATGGTGATGAAGATGACTTTGTTTATGAAGTTAACTTGATCAAAGCTGAACGTCCTAACTTTACATTGAATACATCAAACAAGCAGGCAGAGCATTATTATCGTGCTGAGGTGTTCTTAAGTGAAGGCTCGCAAGAGTATGACTTGGTCGGTTATACCAAAGAGCAGGTATTGGTCGATATCTTAAATCAGTACGAGCGTCATTTGCAGTATCTGCATCTAGAGCGTTAATGGCCTAGACTATCGCGCTATCAATCTATATGTACGATAGCCGATAAGTGACCGTCTTTATAAGAAATTTTTATAAGTAATGACCCCATAAGTTGACTACCGCTTATGGGGTTTTTTTGTGGCAAATAAGGTAAATGGGAAGTAGAACAAGCTAGAGATAACATATAGCCAATATAAGGTAAAATCCATCAAACAAGCGGACAGCTTTTAACACATAGACAAAGGATATCGTTTTGACTAGATTAAAATACATAGCGCATTACTCAGAGCAGATTCAAACGCAAGCGGCGCAAATGATAAGCGACGGTCGGATGGGTGAGTATTTGGATAAAAAATATCCCACCCAGCACCAAGTGCAAAGTGATAAGGCGCTTTATCACTATGTCAATGAGATAAAAAACCAATACATGCGCAAGATTGGCCCGCTATCAAGCGTCAGCTATAGCCGTAAGTTAAAGGTACTAAAGCATGCGCTAGGTATCCATACTACCCAGTCTCGCGTGCAAGGCAGCAAGCTTAAATCCCATAACAGTATCACAGTTGCCAGTCTATTCAAAGACGCACCGCCAGAGTTTTTACGGATGATTGTGGTACATGAGCTGGCGCATTTTAAAGAACATGATCATAACAAGGCGTTTTATCAACTGTGTTGTCATATGGAACCTGAGTATCATCAGCTCGAATTAGATATGCGTTTATGGTTGCACTGGCAAGAGCAATGATTGGACAGCAATATAAAGTCAAAACATCTCTTTGCCACCGTCTGAAAACGCTCAACGTTATCGCTAACCGTGCTAAGCTTGCCTGTACTAAAAATTTAACTGCCAAATCATAAATTGAGACACAATTTTTTTGTTATCTCACGAAAAATAGAGAAAAAAATGATCAATACTAAAATATATAAAGCCATTTACACCTTAGCCGAAGAGCTGCTAGAGGCTGACCGTCGCGGCGACCAAGCAAAATTTGATGCGCTTTATGCAGAATTAAACGCCATTTGTACCGACAATGAAAACACCGATAAAGACTATCCCGAGCAGTGGGAGACACTTGCTGATTTCACAGAAGATTTGGATGAGGCTTTGGTTATTTATGACAAAGCACTGGCAAAAGCTACTGCCATTAACTCAAAAGACCATATGTCATCGATTGCTTTTTCTATGGCGGTGCTACAGCTTGAGACAGGTGAAAAAGAAGCCGCTATCCAAAGCCTACAAAATGCCAAAGTCACAGCCAATAAGATCGAAGATAAAGAGTTCAAGGTTGAGATTGATGAGATGCTTACTAAGCTATTGGCAGAGTAGTTTGGTTTATAGTCAATCCCCTATAAATTGGGGACGGCGTCAGTCTCGATCAGCCTACTGCTTGTACTACTTTCGCTCGGCCTCCTGATATCCAAGTTATATTGAACCGATTATAAATAGGGTAATCCGATATGCAAGACATACCTGTGGTAATCGTCGGTGGTGGGTTAAGTGGATTATATGCTGCCCTTTTATTAGAGCAAAAGGGTATAGCGTATAGACTGTTAGAGGCGCGTAATACCTTAGGTGGTCGCATTGCAGTTGCTAAATGTTCAGATGCGCATGCTACTAATAACAGTACTGATATCGATCAAGCAGAATCAAGCGCGGCGTTTGATTTAGGACCGTCTTGGTTTTGGCCGGATTATCAAACGCAGTTAAGTACGCTTATTGAGTCGTTAGATTTATCACGTTTTGCGCAGTTCGAAGCAGGCGATATGATGGTTGAGCGCATTGCCAATCAGCCACCTGTGCGTATGCAAGGTTATAAAAGCGCACCACCTTCTATGCGTCTAGTCGGTGGTATGGCCGCTTTGATTGATGCGCTATATGCTCGCCTAGATGCTAGTTGCATTATGACTAGTCAAACCGTACAGCAATTAAACAGGACGCCTCAACATATCGAAGTACAGAGTGAAGATAGCTCTGGGCATGTGACCGGACATGTGACGACGTTCCGAGCGCAGCATGTGCTACTTGCGTTACCGCCTCGATTGGTAGAAGGTCGGATAGCATTTCAGCCAGCGCTACCGCAAGACTTAAGTGAACAGTGGCGCGAGACAGCCACTTGGATGGCTCCCCATGCCAAATACGTCGCTGTTTATGAGTCACCATTTTGGCGAGATGCTGGTCTCTCAGGTGCCGCGCGCAGTGCGATAGGGCCGCTCACTGAGATACATGATGCCTCTACGCTAGAGAGCGATGGAGCATTGTTTGGTTTCTTTGGTGTTCCTGCTCAAGTACGTCAGAGCGTCTCTGATACGGTGCTAAAAGAACATTGCCGTGCCCAGTTAGTGCGACTATTTGGTGAGCAGGCAAGTACTCCAAAAGCTGAATATCTCAGAGACTGGGCAACAGACCCATTAACAGCGATGCCCGCTGATGCTAGCGGCAACGGTCAGCATGCATTAGCTCCGCCATCCAAGCCAAAAACAGGCGTGTGGCAAGACTGTCTAACAGGTTGTGGTAGTGAGTGGTCGGCGCAGTTCCCTGGTTATGTCGCTGGAGCAATTGATGCAGCAACCGTCGCTATACAAAGCTTACCTACTGACATTTTGCGCCAGTAGCTATTAGGATGCTGTTATAAACTATTATAAGAGCCATCCAACATGACTCAAAAATTCATCATCCAATAGGATAGTCGATGAATGACTCGCTCAAGCAAACCAGTATTCATAAAACCACTTGGCTGGTGCCTTTTGTTTGTCTACTGGCAGGCGGTGCACTCACTGGTATCTCGACCAATGTGGCAAAGTACGCTATCGATGTCGGTCTGACCCCATTAGGGTTTTTGTTCTGGTCGATTACTGGTGCTGCTGTTATTTTATTTATGATAGCGCTCATCAGAAAAGAACTCCCTCCTCTTAATGCGCGCAGCTTAGAGTATTACTTTGTCGCGGCGCTGGTCAGTGTCGCGGCCGCCAACTTACTATTATTTTCTGCCATTCCTCATGTGGGCGCAGGTTTCGTCGCCTTAATCCTCTCATTGCCGCCACTGCTAACGTATCTTGGCGCGCTGATACTACGTATAGAGCAATTTTATATTGTTCGTGCGCTTGGGGTCATCGCAGCACTCATCGGGGCAGGAGCATTAGCCATACATAAATTCTCTGCGCCAGATTCTAGTGTGTTTTGGATTTTAATCGCGCTTTGTGGTCCAGTGCTACTTGCTATTGGTAATATATATCGGACATTACGCTGGCCTGATAATGCGTCTTCTGGTGCACTCGCTCCAGGTATGTTGATTGCGGCAGCGCTGCTGCTAGGTTTATTTAGTATGATGTCAGACTTCTCTATCGCTGTATCTTTAGAGAACTGGTTGCCGCTAAGCATGATAGCTATACAAGCATGCGTATTTGCTGGACAGTTTTTACTGTTATTTTTATTGCAAAAGACAGGTGGGCCCGTGTTGCTGAGTTTGTTAGGTGCGGTAGGGGCCATTGTCGGCGTACCCGTCGCTATTTTTTTGCAAAGGGAAAGTCCACCAGAAGGTTTATTTTTAGGCGCCACCTTAATTGCGATTGGCGTGGCATTGGTGACATGGGGCGGCGTAAAAATAGCAAAAGTAAAAGAAGAATTTTAATAATTGCGCATTAGATAATAGTGCCAAACTATAGAGTTATTAAAACCGTTACTTCCTAATGCGCACTTCTTATCTGGCTCTGGTTATCAGTATCTAACTTATTAATAGCTACTATGACTCAATAATTGGTTACGATTAACTTAAATCACTTTTTGTGGATACGACAAAAAAGGAGTATAAGTATCGTGGTTATTGTTGTCATGGACTCAGGCTATGAATGCAGCCACACGTTATCAATTATTAAATAATTTTACGATTCTTATTAGTGTTATCGGAGTAGTTATTGCCTTGTTAGATAGTGGTTTTACGCTACCGACGTGGCTCCAGCAAGTATTCCATATTTTCTATTTGGTCATTATCTTGCTGAGCTTTATGGTGACCGCTGGCCGTTATATCTATACTAAAAAGCCATTAACGCTTAATAAGGTCGCCGTCTTTGACGCACTGACTAGCATTGCCATCATCATTTTATTGACCGCGCATTTTACGGACTTAGTACGTTCGGGCCTATCTGCTGCCGTTGATGGCTTTGTCGCGATAAAGATAGCGGTGTTTGTCACCTTCGTCCGCGAACTCTCCGATCACAATTTCAATCTCAATCGTACCTTTCTACATCCTGCCCAGTTTTTTATTCTAAGCTTTTTAGTCGTAGTGCTGGTTGGTGCATTGCTATTGATGATGCCCAATGCGACGACGCAGCCACTGTCTTTTGTTGATGCGCTTTTTACTGCGACCAGTGCGGTTTGTGTGACGGGGCTTATCGTAGTGGATACTGCCACCTATTTTACGACTTTTGGCCAAGTTATTATTATGGGGCTGATACAAATTGGCGGTTTGGGTATTTTGACCTTTGTGACCTATTTCAGTTATTTTTTTAAGGGCGGTGTCAGCTATGAGACGCAAGCCAGCATCAGCGAGATGTCTTATATGCGAGGTATGGGTGATGTGGTGTCGACACTCAAGTCTATCTTATACGTCACATTTGCGGTCGAGGCGGTAGCGGCTGCGCTGATCTATATCAGTATTTATGACATACCCAATATGGACTGGTCTGAGCAGCTATTCTTTTCAGTCTTTCATGCGATTTCTGCTTTTTGTAATGCTGGATTTTCTACATTCAGTGCTGGCTTGTACGATGATTCGCTACGTTTTAATTATTCGCTACAGCTAATTCTGGCGATGACATTTATCTTCGGTGGTATGGGTTTTACCATCGTGGTCAATGTGCTTAGGTATTTACGTTATCGTGCTCAGCGGCTGATAAATCGCCATGACCAAGGCTATATTTATCAGCCTTGGTTACTTAATATCAATAGCCGCATTACTTTGATTACTACAGGTGCATTACTGCTAGTCGGTCTGATTGGGGTGATGATCTTTGAATACAATAATGTGCTCGCTGACCATACCAGTTTTCTTGGGAAGCTAGTGACAGGGTTCTTTACGGCGGCTACCCCGCGTACGGCAGGGTTTAATGTCATTGATATGGGTGAGCTGACTTTTCCAACGGTGATGCTGACGATATTTTTGATGTGGATTGGTGCGTCGCCAAACTCGACAGGTGGTGGTATTAAGACCAGTACCTTTGCGATTGCGCTATTGAATACATTGAGCCTAGCTCGTGGTCAGACCAAGATAGAGGTATTTAAACGAGAGATTGCGGAGATTTCAGTTCGCCGCGCATTTTCTATTATGTGGTTGTCATTACTGGTCATCGGTACGGGCGTGACGCTCATCAGCTATGATCAGCCAGAGCTTGATTTGATTAAAGTAGTGTTTGAATGCTTCTCAGCGTATAGTACGGTGGGCCTAAGTTTAAACCTGACAGCAGACTTATCAGATTTTAGTAAAATAGTGGTTTCGGTCATTATGTTTGTTGGCCGCGTCAGTATGCTGACGATATTTATTGCACTGCTAAAAAATATGCGTCAACGTAATTATCGCTATCCTACTGAAGAGATTACGATTAACTAATCCGTCGTAAACAGACTGAGTCGTTCTTAATAAATAGCAAAAAAATACTAAAAAAGGTTGTTTAAGTTATGAAGTACATCATCGTAGGGCTAGGAAATTTCGGTGCATCGTTAGGCTCGGCATTGACCAGTCAAGGGCATGAAGTAATTGCTATTGATAGTAGTATGCAACGGGTTGAAGCGTATAAAGAAGTGATTTCGCATACGCTGTGTATGGATGCCACGGACGAGTATACGGTTAGCGGATTACCAATCGTTGATACCAATATTGTCATTGTAGCGATTGGCGAAGATCAAGGCGCCAATGTCATGGCAACGGCGTTATTTAAGACGTTAAAAGCAAAACGTTTGATCAGCCGTAGTATCAATCCGCTACATGAAAAAGTCCTACAAGCCATCGGTGTGGATGATTTGATTCACCCTGAAAAAGAGGCGGCCAATCGCTGGGCTAAGCGTCTGTCACTACGTTATTTTGTCGATTCGTTTGAATTGAGCGATAACTTCAGTATGGTAGAGATTAAGATTCCAAATGTGTTGATCGGTAAGACTGTCGACGACTTACAGTTAGAGCAAAAGTTCAATATCCGATTGCTTAGTACGTTGCGCTATGAGTATTATGAAGACAGCTTTGGTCGTACGCAGAGCAAGCCTAGCATCCAAGGTTTGGCAACGCCTGAGCAAGTACTGCAAGAGCGCGATGTACTGGTGATTTATGGTGCCAACAAACACATCAATCAGTTCTTACGTAGTGTGGGTGTGAAAATAAAATAGTAGCTTGCCATCGCAGTGATACCAGAAGGTATAGGGAAATGATTATGAATAAGCGAAGTATATCTGTCCTACTGATCGCTATAATGGCACTACTGTCAGGTTGTGATCAGTCCGCGCAAGACCCGAACGTTCTTCTGTCCGAACATCAAAAAGACCCGATTAAAGAGTTGGCGATTACCTCAGACGTGGATCACAGTCAGTTTGGTTACAAGCAAACCTTTTATGTGCCGATTTATTCTGATATCTATACCGATAGAGACGCTCGCAAGGTGCTGCTATCGGCGACGCTGAGTGTACGTAACACCACGCTCAAAAAGTCACTGTATATTAATAAAATTGATTATTATGATACAGATGGGGCATTGGTCAAGTCATATCTAGATAAGCCTATCGAGCTACCAGCGATGGCCACGCTGAACTATATAGTCGAAAAAGAAGAGGACAAAGGTGGTTCTGGTGCCAACTTTATCATCGAAGTCGAAGGTGTAGATGAGACAGTCAGACCAGTGATAGAAGCGGTCATGATTGGCAACTTTAGCAATAAAGGGTTTGCCTTTAGTACAGAAGGCACGCCCGTGATACATTGATATATGTATCGTCATTACGTAGTTTAGAGTATTAAAAGAGCACTGTAGTATAGGCGAAAATAGTTTCGATTTTGCTATCTAGCGATGATCGTATACATGTATTAAACGAATCAACATGGACAGTTCAATTCAAGGAAGAGTTATGTCTGCAACCAAAGAAGAAATCAGCGCCTTTATGGCATTGGAGTTTCCCCAAACCAAATGCGTCGTCGAGGCGGTCAATGAAAATGGCGCGACCTTATCGCACGAGATCGGTATCAATGAGCTGCGTCCCGGCGGCACAGTTTCGGGACCTGTCATGATGGCTGTCGCTGATGTAGCCATCTATGTGGCGATACTTGGAAGAATTGGTATCGTCCCATTAACGGTGACGACGAGTTTGACCATCAACTTTTTGCGTAAGCCATCAGCAAGTGCTCGTATTATCGCCGAATGTACCTTGATGAAAGTGGGACGCACGTTGATAGTGGGCGAAGTCTCTCTTTATTCAGAAGGCTCTGATGACATCGTGGCTCATGTGGTTGGCACGTATTCGGTGCCGCCTAAGCGTATTGAAGGTTAGCTAGTTTGTCGTGTATTTTACTCACTCACTAGGGTCTGATCCTGGTGGAAACTCATGGCGTAGCTGCGCGACATTAGCAGTAGTCACTGTATCTGTGAAATTATTTAGATCGCTATGCACGTATTGTGTGACAGCTGCTATTTGCTCATCGCTCATCATGCGGTGGAATGATGGCATGCCGCGTAGACCATTGATTAATACACTAATAATATAGTACTTCGATTGCATCTTGCTGTTATTGGCTAGCGGTGGATAGTAGCCTGCGCCTTGCGCGCCTTCACCTTTTTGCATATGACAACCAGCACAAGAGTCATCGTAGAGCTTTTTGCCATTAGTGGCAAAGAACCCCGTTTTACCTTGTGTGCTGCCTTCAAATTTTGCGAGCCATTTTTGCAGGTTGGTATCTTCACTCATGTTTGGTATTGAGCGCACATCGACAATATTGCTGGTGGGTTCAGTGAACTCGTTTTTGGACATATATACGCCGCCCCATGCACCCTGATTGCGACTGGCTTGATTGTCAAAATTGTTGTCAAATACCATGGGTGCGGTCTGCGGGTTGGCGATAGTGGCTGCGTTTTTTGCCTTATACTGACTACAGCCTGGCAACGTTGTTAACGCTATCGACCCACCAACCATGAACATCATCATTGCTTTGCCTGAGCTGAGTGGGCTAAATGGTTTGATTAAGTTTGATGTCACCATGTTCATGATTGTTCCTAATGTGCTTAGTCTCATTGTTATCATCCTTGCTTGAACGGCAGCCTGGTTATTCAAAGCTCATTACTCAAAAGCTGGCTATCCAAGTTTCTTGGCCTTTTGATGTAAGCGTTTGGCAGCATCCATACCGGATAATATCGCGCCTTCTTGCCATGCAGGAATATGTGAGCAATGCTCTCCTGCTAACACAATACGATGATCTATCTCGCATAATGTGTGATAGTACTGCTCACGACTTGACTCGCTCCAGATACCGTAGCAGCCAAGCGACCAAGGGATACGATGCCATGCGACGGATGTGCCTGAGCGGAACTCTTTGGTATATTGCGGATGAATCTGTTTGCCATAGGCGAGCGCGGCATTGATACGCTCTTTGGGAGTCAACGAGTTAAACTTGTATGAGGCTTCCCCAAATCCATAAGCACCAAGCAACACACCTGAGCCTGAGCTAAACATATCTTGTGACGGGTAGGAGATTTGCGAGATGAGCATATCGGTATAAGTGATGCCGCCATAGATCCATTCATCCTCTTCCCAAAACCGTCGTTTAAACTCCAAACCCACTTTGTAAGAGCTATCATAAGGAACGGCTGCCATTGCTTTCTTCATCGGAGCGGAGACGTTGATATCAATCTGAGTCAATATGGACAAAGGAATAGTACAAATGCACTAATCTGCTCGCACGGTTTTGGTGGCACCGTCAGGGCTGTTGCTATCGACATAGTCAACGGTAACCCCAGTTTCGTCTTGATTGATTTTAGTGACTTTGGCATTGAAGGTAATCATATCGCGGCACTCGCGCGTGAACGCATCACCGATTTTTCCCATACCGCCGACAGGCTGAAACATCGTTGGTTGATGCACATGCACGGTATAGTTGCTATAAATGTCCGACCACATGCCTGAGTCTAGTAGCTTATCCATCGGTATGGGGATTGAAGGCTTGGCATCTGGCATCAATCCACCACCCGGATACACACTGTAGCCGCGATGCTTGCCGGTTTCATGGCTTTTGACATAGCGATAGTTTTTATCAAGGACGCCCCAGCCTTTTAGTCCTTCGAGGAGTTTTTCTTTATCCTCTTTATTGACCGTACTATCGAGACTACCTTTATTGACGGCCTTGGACAATAACTCTGATACATAACCGCGAATATCGCTCTGTACTTCGCCCAAGCGCTGCGGCGCACCATTAAAGTGATTGGTACGATGCAGATAGGCGCGATCATTGGTTTGGATAAACGGCTGCAATGCCACACCGAACTTTTTGCAGTAATGAAAGACCGCATAGTGATGGATGGGCAATCGCCATGGCCCACCATTGAAGTAATTGCCTTTTTCGAAGTTGCACGTGACCTCAGCGCCGCCAAGCTCTGTATACTTGTCACCACTATTGAGTGTCCAGCTACGTCCACCGCCACGGTTTTGGTACTCAAGCACCGTCACTTTATAGCCTGCTTTGCGCAGCTCATAGGCAGCAGTTAGACCACCCAATCCTGCACCCAAAACCACGATACTTGCACCAGCCGGTGCGCCTTTGAGATTCATCTCTTCTTTAAAGCTCGACTCGGATGCAAACCCCAACGTGGTCATCGCTTGATACATCGCGGTCGCGCCTGCCGTCTTACCTATCATTGAGAGCAATTGTCGCCGAGTAGGGGATTGGAGCAGGTCATTCATATTAGTATCCTTATCGTGCTGAGTTTTTGCGGTATTATAAATTACCAGTTTTAGGGTTAACTTTTCTCTTTTATCACGCGTATCACATCAGCCGCGCTGACATCGCTGTTAGATAGACCACCAAATTTAACTCGTACATAGTTAGTAATATTAGCAATCTGTGTAGGGCTTAAGTCTTCTGAGAAGCCGGGCATTTTTGGTGCTGTGTTAAAGGCACCTTTCGCGCCAAAGGCAATCACGCCAACGAGCGCATCAGGTTTTACGCGGCGAATGCTACTGAGGCCAACGATGGATGCATAGCGCGCATCGGGCTGGGCGTAACCATCGACGCCATGACAGCTGGCGCAATGTGCTAAATATAAGTCTTTTGGTGAGTTGCTGTTCAGACCACTATTGTTGGCACTGCTGACAGTATTCGTTTTGGTACGCGCCAGATAGTCTTTTTGCTCCAGTAAGTTATAAGTAATCGAGTTACTGACTGGTTGCGGTAGACGAGAGACATTGACAGGTATCAAATAATCATCGGTCTTAATGGCTGGCACGACTTTTAAGTAGTCAGCCATTGCGATCAGGTCTTCATCAGTGAGATAACGCGTACTGTGCGCCACAGCTTCTGCCATCGGGCCGCCCGCGTAAGCGCGCTTATCAAGGGTGCCTGTACGCAGGTAAGTCACGATATCCATTTCGCTCCAACGACCAATCCCTGTGTCGTTGTCAGGGGTGATATTTGGTGCAAACCATTTACCAAGTGGTGCGCCAGATAAATAACGATCTTTATCAAGGCCTTGAGTTAAGTTGCGCGGCGTATGACAGGTACCGCAGTGCTCTAAGTTATTGACCAGATATTCACCGCGCTGCTGAGTTTTCGTCAGTCCTGAGCGATTTTCGGTAGAAGGCACATTGATGACATTCCATGCCAGCATCAAGCTACGAATATTTAACGGGAAAGGCAAATGAGTGGTTTTTTCAGGTGGTTTGTCTACGATAGCAACGGTCTGAAAGTACGCAAATAAGGCGCTGATATCCTCATCTGTCATGCCATGATAGGACGGGTAAGGCATCGCAGGATAAAGCTGATGATTGGGTGCACGACCTTTTTGCAAAATCTTTTTGAAGTCAGATTCAGTATAGTTGCCGATGCCATAGCGCGTTGACGGTGTAATATTGGTCGAGTAGATATTGCCAATGGGCGTCTCAATTGGTACGCCGCCACTATAGTCATCACGGTGGCAAGCCATACAGTCGGCGCTGCGTGCTATGTAAGCGCCGCGATTGGCAAGCGCACTATTAGCAGGGCTGACATTTGGTAGGGTTATTCGACTGGGCAAAGTGTCTATTGGCAAACTGACCGTGCCTGCCATCACGACAGTAGACACTAAGCTGAATCCCAATGTCAGTGTTATTATCGAAGAAAATGACAATGCTGGCATGATTGCAGAAAGTGGTTTCGCAATACTCTTATAATACCGATGAATCATGTCTAATTCCTTTTTAAGCTTTCTGCAAATCACTACCCGTATCTATTCAGACAATGGCGAAACATTAAAAGTACTACTGTCTGGCGGCTTCGACCTTGATACTTAAGTCAAGGTTTTTGGTCAGTCCGAACCAAGCGAATTTATTGATATTCCATTTTGTGCGATTAATCGTAGCAGTGAACTCGCCACCGTAAACATCTTTTCTAATGCTCGTATTTAGATAACAATCGAACTTAGTCGCGGTTAAACTAATTGGGTGGGTCTCGCCATGCAGAGTCAGTTGTCCATCTACCCGAGTGACACGCGGGTTTTTTTATCTTGATTAAAATGCCATCTTGTCGATTCAAACTGCGCTGAAGGAAACCTCTGCATATCGAAAAATTCAGGCCCCGTTAGACTATTATTAAAAGAAGGGTTGCCCGTATTTAAGGAGTTTATCGGTATGATTAATGAGATTTCGCCTGATCTTCGGTTTGGATCGTATCGCAATTGACCTTTGATATTATAAAAATCACCAGTCGTGGCTGAACTCTTAAAGCGTTCAATAGCAAATCGAATATGAGTGTTGGCAGGATTAATAGCGTAACTGGCAGCTTGACTGCTATTTGCAGTGCCTACGAGTAGCAATGGAATGGTCAAAGAAGAATAGATATGTGATGGTTTTGGCCTAATAGACAACAAGCGCATAGCCACATTCCTTTACCGGCTATTGATATAGAGGAGCTTATTCACAAGCGCTATCCGTGCGTTTGCTTAACAATAAGCCAGTGATTGTTTATTATTTATACAGGGTTTTTCAAATACTTAGTAGTGCTATTTTAGTAAAGAGATAACGAACAACTCTGTCATGACCGACCGTCCATTCAAAGTACTGAACATAAGTGCTAACTTTAAGTGTTAGAGTGCTCAATGCTAGACAAGCTAAGACCAGTATGTCTTTTATCATCGCTAGTACTGTGTGTTTTATTCTTAATCGATTGTTTGAAAAATAGGGCTGCGAGCGCACAAGCTATCGTTAATGACAGCAGCATTGAGACCAATGTATGGCTAAAGAAATGATCACCAAACAGCATTTTATACAGTCCCATTGTCCAGCCCAAAACAGTTACTGATATGACTATCTGATAGCGGTATTTTCTCAATGTCGGTAAAAAAACCAGTCCATATAAAGAAAACCCTGCGCTGGCGTGAGCCGCTGGAAAGCATCTGGCAGGCGTTGCTGCTACTATGTTTTGCCAAAGATTGAGGTAGGGCAAATCCCCATTAAAAATAACTAAGTCATTTGGGCAACTGACATGGGTGAAGCCTTTGAGCGTGGCAATGGTAGCAGGTACAACTGCTAATATAATTAGTAGGTAGCTAATCTCGCGCATAGATAAAGGAAGTAGAAATCTATCAAGCTTACTACGATGGAGCTTATTACAGGTTAAGGCAGTAGCATTAAGCCTTGACTGTCTGTACTTGATAACTAAAACGGCTATGAGATAGACAGCCAAAAGAATCAACAACGCTTTGGGTAGATCATAAAAGATAAACGCATAAGGCTGCGCGCCTTTTTCGAGTAGCCAGTGACCATTGTTGTAAAAAAGCTTACTGATGCGTACATCTAATTGGCTATGCTCAAAAACTAAGGTGGCCATGATGGTCACGCACAGTAGTTTTAGCCAGTCCCAAGTCATTGCGTTGTTTTCTGAAGTCATGACTACACCTAATAACGTATATGCGATGTTGATGGATTTTAATACGACCTTTGTTTTATTGTTTACCTAAGATAGCGCTAGCAACGCATTGTGCTGTTAGGCGAGTGCTCGCCATGTTTTAATAAAATAGAGCAGACTTTAATAAAATAGAGCAGATAATGCCATTACCCATAAAACCATTAACAAACTTAACGCTAAGAACTGCGCCGCAGAGCCGACATCTTTTGCGATTTTTGCGAGTGGGTGTTTGGCGGTTGAAGTATGGTCAACGCAAGCTTCGAGTCCTGTGTTGATTAGCTCAATAATTAAAGATAAAAAAGACGCGACGACTAGCATCATTTTTATACCAAGCGCAAAAGGCAAAACGATGACAGCAGCTAGCAGTACAAGATTGAGCCACACAACTTGTCTAAAAGCTGCTTCAAATTTATATGCGGCCTTAAAGCCATCTATAGAGTAACCAGTGGCTTTTATAATGCGGTAAATTCCTGTTTTGCCTTTGGCATGACTTGCGAAGCTGTCAGCTGCAAGTGCACTATCATGTGCTGTTTGGTTGACAGAACTATGCTCGGCTAACGGCTCTATAAGGTTGGTATGAGTGATTTGCTTCATAGGACATCCTTAATGGTCTATTAAAATTAAGATAGCCTGAGTATAAGACGGGAGAGGTTAAGAAAACGTTAAGAGGATATAGATGGATAAGAATAAAGCGTAATGGGTGTTTAAATTTTTCATTTCCCAATCAGTAATCAATGATTAGGAAATGAAGATGTCTTTGGACTATCACAAGGTTACTTATAATAAATACTAAAGGTGCTACCACCTGAGCGATTGGCTTGGTGAGTGAGCTGCCAGCCCATATGCGACATGATACGCTGGACGATACTGAGTCCTAGACCTGACCCTTCAACCTTATGTTTTGTCTCATGCTCTGACAACAGGATTGTTTGCTCGTCTTTATATTGAGACTCTAATCGCTCAAACCGTTCATAGAGTAAAGGCATCATCGCCTCAGGAATACCTAAGCCAGTATCAGTCACCGTGATTTTTTCGTCATCGATAGTAATGGTCACTTCGCCATCATCGGTATATTGAAAAGCATTTTTTATGAGGTTGCCTAATGCCATTTTTAGGAGTTCGGGGCGTACGTAAGCGCTGTATTCCTGCTCAGCAATTATCTGACAAGTGACAGACTTATACCGCAGCAAGTATTTTAGGCGCTGCATTTCCGCTAAAGCGATACTATTAATAGAGGTTTGCGGTGCGTCTAACTTTTCAGGCGCGCGCGATAGTAGAAGCAGGGCGGTGATGATCTCAGAAGTTTCTTTGGCAGTAGTGCTAATGCGATTGGTAAATTCATTTAAGTGGCTGTCAGCGTCTAATTGCGAGGCCAACACTTCAGAAGCTCCCATGATAATAGTCAACGGCGTGCGTAACTCGTGGCTGACATCACCAGTAAACAGTTGCTCGCGCTTGAGATATTGCTCTAACTTGTGGTTTTTCTCATCGATGGCCCGTGCCAAGACACCAACCTCAGATGGCAAGTGTGTCAAATCGCTTAAGTTATGATGATCGGTCTCGATGGCTTGCTTCAAATCCAATAAAGGCTTGATGATCTGTTTGGAAGATAACTGAGAGAAGATAGCGGCGATAAGTAAGCTTAGAATCACGGCTACTTTTAGCGTATCTGCAAATATGTCTTCTAGGTGCTCAAATATCGCCAAGACTGGGTAATTTCCCATCACCATTTCGGTGTTTTCTAGGTAAGTCAAAATATAGGTTTGACCATCTTGAGTATAGGCGAAAAGATGCAGGTTGGCATGACCTGCTCCAGAGGTTTTACTAACAGTGACAGAAGTCTCTTGTACCGTGTCATTGGCTATCGCTTGCAAACTGGCAGGTGCTTTGTCATAGCGATAAATCTTGATACCTGGTTCGGCGACATAAATAGGTTGGTCACCGTACTTTTCTTGACTGAGTTCTAGCTGCTGCAATAGGCGAGCCTTGACCAAATCTTGCTCTATTCGGCTCTCCGCGTACAAGAAAATACTGACAAAAGCTGCGCACAGTAATAACGCGAATATGAAGTAAGACAGTCTGAACTTATTGGCTATCGAGTCTATATTGAGCATGGCATGAGACAACTTAATAGAAAAAGGCGATATATAACAGGGCTATATGTAATAGAGCGATAAATACGATATGGTAAGTCGGTTAGTAAGTCACATGAGGTTTATTCAATTCATGCTGCAATCACAACTACGCGCTTGCTGATTTGTTAGGGTCAACAACTTGGTAACCTACGCCAGGTACTGTGACTATCATGGGTGTGTCAAATGGCTTATCAACCTGTGCGCGCACACTATGCATATGGGTGCGCAGTGCATCACTACTCGGTATATCTAGTCCCCATACTTTTTCTTCAATCTCAGTTTTACTGACGACTCTAGGCGCTGCACTCATGAGGATGTGCAATATTTTAAAGCCAGTGGGGGTAAGCTTCAGTGATTGTCCCTCACGCATAATAGTATGCTCACTATTGTTTAAGGACAACGCTCCGACCGCAATACTGTGGGCAAAATGATCGTCCTCGGTGCGACGTATGAGCGCTTTGATACGACATTCCAACTCGACCAACGAAAACGGCTTGACCAAATAATCATCAGCACCGCTATCAAAACCAGCGACTTTATCCAAGATTGTATCGCGAGCTGTGAGCATTAATACGGGAGTCTTGTCATGTAACTCTTCTCTGAGTTTTTTGCACAGCTGCGTGCCATCCATACCTGGCAGCATCACATCTAGCAATATCACGTCATAACGATTGTTTGAGGCAAGTGTTAGCCCGCTATAGCCATTATGCGCGTTGTCCAATTCAAACCCTTTTGGCTCAAAAAACGCGTAAATATTGGCCACGATATCAGGGTTGTCTTCAATGACGAGTATCTTGTACATGATGCTGACCTAAAAAATAGTGGTTACCTAAAAGGACTGAGTAATATAAAAACGAATGTAGAGAGCTGTTTTAATAAATTATTTGGAATAACTCACTTTTAACCACTCAATTAGAATTGGCCAGTTTGAAAAAAGTTGCTGCACCTTTGACTTCATCGGTCGTAATACCAAAGAAGCTCAGCAACGTCGGGGTAATGAAATCGTGCGACACAGGCTCATTTACCATACTAGAAAGACTTTCAGTATCGATACTATTGCTGTTGGGCGACCAAACTATCGTAGGCACGTGTTTTTGGCTATCTGGTGCAAATTTATAGGGTAAGCCGTGAAGGTAGATATTATTTTCACCCAAACTCTCCCCATGATCACTAATATATACCATTACCACATCATAATCTTGCTCATAAGGCTTTAACGTATCAATCACATTACTCAAAAAGTGATCAGTATAGCGAATCGCATTATCGTAACCATTTATCACAGACTGAGCATCACATTTAGACAGCTCATTGGTCATGCAAACAGGATTATATTTTTCAAATGCTTTGGGATAGCGCTGATAATAGGCGGGGCCATGATTGCCCATTTGATGCAGCAAAATAAGTGTGTCTTTCGGCATCTCTTGCTGTGAGCTGCCTGACTTTACAAGTGCATCAAACCCATCAAGCATACCGATATCTCGGCATTCGACATCACAGTTCGGATTGGTATCAGCCGTTTTGTAGTCCTCAAAAGTAACACGATCAGCCACGCCTTTAGAGCTGGAGTTATTGTCGCGCCAAATAACATTAACCCCTTGCTTACTTAGTGTATCTAGTACGTTTTCATTATACTTGGCTGTATCGATATCGTAGTCTGCTCGATTTGCATAGCTGAACATGCAGGGTACGGAGTAGGCCGTAGAGGTGCCGCAAGAGACAGCATTCTGAAAACTATAGAGGTCTGATTGTTTTGAGAGCAGCGGTGTGGTGTTGCGTGTATAGCCATTTAAACCGAAGTGATCAGCGCGAGCCGTTTCCCCAACCACAAACACCATCAGTTTTGGTTTAGCATTGCCACTCACACTATTAGCAGGTGACACACGCTTTGCATCTGTCGCATGTAGCGTGAAAGTATCAGGACGGCGTAGCTCATCGATATAGTTTTCGCCAAGTTTGATCGTAGAGTAAATAGGCGTGATCGGGTTAGCATAATAACGGACTTGTTTATGCTGACGAAAGAAGCTGGCGTACTGGTCACCAAAGGGTAAAAGACACGCTGCGATCAATGCGATAGACAATATCAACGTGGCTGTTTTTTGTAGAATACTGCGTTGCCAAGTAAAGCGTTTTAGACGAATTTTGCTAATGATAAATGCTGGCAACACGCCTAATATCAGCAGTCGAATGACCATGCTGGGGGCAAACAATCCCATCGCCTCTGCTTGATCGGTCTCCAGACTGTTAATCAGCATGTTGGTGTCAAATATCGTCCCATAAGCATCGGTAAAATAACCGCAGATAGCGGCAGTAATCAGTAGCGCAATCAACACTGGTTTGGCAATAGGGCGATAGCAAAGCAGCTGTAATACCAGCCACATCAGTCCAAATAACAAACCTGTGATGGAGAGTATAAAACCCATGTTTGTGCTAAATGGATAGACATTTAGCACCTGCTCAAAGAACGCAATATTTGCAGTCGCTACCAAATATAAAGCCACGATAATAATAAGATAACTGAGATTTATCTCACGATTATAGAGCTTACTAAGGTAGCTGGTCTTTGTATTGGCGTTGGGTGCTTTGATTTTGAGCACATTGGTCTTGATGACTTGAGGTATGGACATACAGATACTTCTCAACAGATGGTAGGAAACGTCATTCCTTACCATAGCAAGTGGTCTGTTAAGAAGATGTTAAGGCGGTTGATGCTAACTAGAATAAGTTAGATGGTGAGGTGTTTTCTGAGATGATTTTATACATTTAAGTCAGGCAGGATTCATCATTGCCATCAATTGGGGTTTGTCCTTTATGGTGATAAAACCATAATGCATATCAATAAGGTGCTGCTTTTGCCATGATTGAATAATTTTATTGATAGTTTGTCTAGTAGTGCCAAGCATAAAGCCTAGCTCTTCTTGCGATAAGCGCAGATCTATTTTGATATCGTCTCCTATTTGCTGTCCATAAGTGTCGATCAGTCCAATCAGCATGCTAGCCAATCGCGCTGAGGTATTGAGTGAGGTAGCATCGTCAATCCAATCAAATGCTCGGCGAATCCGCTGGCAAGTTATAAGCGCCAGATGCTTGTATAAAATAGGATGCAACTGCGCTGTCTGAATGACTAGGTTTCTTGGGATTGAGATGAGCGTTACTTTGTTAATCGTCCACGCATCATGTGTGCGAGGATTGTCATCTATGATAGATATTTCACCAAACCACTCACCACTAGATAGATGCGCCAACGTCATGGCATGGCCACTAGCGCTCACGTTACAGACTCTAATCGCACCCGACACGACAAAGTGTAGCGCCGCATCATCGTTGTCACCGATGGCATGAATCATTTGGCCTTTTTGGTATACCTTTAGCACCGCATCGCCTGCCAGTAGTGGCTGCACAATGGCTGGCAATTGACTAAACCATGGGTCGTTATTTAAATAATGATTGATATTCATAAGTGTAATGTTTTTGACAGATTTGGTTTTATGAAATGGTGTAAAGTAATCATTCAGGATATCTAACACAGTAAAGGAATACACTATGCAAGCAACTATGCAAACCGCGACATCGACCGATTCAACCTCGAGTGTACACCATAATATGAGCGAACAAGAGTGGCAGATGCGCGTAAATCTTGCCGCCTGTTATCGAATGATTGCCTCTTATGGCTGGGATGATTTGGTATTCACTCACATCTCTGCGCGCGTACCAGGTACTGAGGATGAGTTTTTAATCAATCCGTACGGGATGTTATTTGAAGAGATTACCGCCTCTAGTTTGGTCAAGGTCAATAAAGCAGGCGAAAAAGTAGCACCATCAGAGTTTGAGGTTAATCCAGCTGGATTTATCATTCATAGTGCTGTGCACGAAGCTCGTGATGATGCGCATTGTGTTATTCATTTGCACACAAATGATGGCGTTGCCGTCTCAGCGCAAGAAAAAGGCCTGCTACCTATCTCGCAACAATCATTATTTCCGCTATCTAACTTGGCATACCACGACTACGAAGGCGTCGCATTAAACCCTGAAGAAAAGGTTCGTTTGGTTGCTGATCTAGGTGATGCTCACTTTATGATTTTGCGTAACCATGGTCTGCTCACTTGTGCCGATACGGTCGCCAATGCGTTCTTGTACATGTATATCATGCAAAGAGCGTGTGAGATTCAGATCAAAGCGCAGAGTGGGGGCGGTGCATTGACGCCAATACCAGCACAAATATTGGCTGGTATCCAAGCTGCATCAGAGCAGGTGACTAGAGGAGCAAATGGTGATATCGCATGGCCTGCTTTATTAAGAAAGCTGCGTCGTACTGACCCATCATTTGAGGAGTAAATCTCTAATGATAACTCTTGATGAGTGGCAACCTCTACCATGTCAAGGTAGGTCGACGAAAATGCTTATTGTGATAATATCTTACATTCATTGACCTTTATGGCCTGTAGATATTATACGATTGAATAATCACAATGTAAATTATAATGCAATAAAATTTAACTCGTATTTAGGCACTGTATTTTTATAGTGTTTTTACCTCTACTCAAGCCCTTCTCAGAACAAAAAAACTATGTTTGTTCGTTGAGAATCTATTCTTATTACGTCTGCTATTGTCGTTTTTGAATTTCTACGTATTGTTTCTACTGCTTATTCTCTGCATAATATAAGGAGATTACTGTTCTAATCTCTGCATATCTCTGGGGAACGTATGAAGCATACTACTTATATTCATGAGCACTCAAATTGGACTGAATGGCAATGGTCGGACAAGAAGCTATTGCCATTCGTCAGTCGTGTGCGGATATTACAAGGCCATTTATTAGGAAAGCTACTAACACTAGGGTTCGATCTGAATGTTGAGGCACAATTAGATGCGGTGACCTTAGAGATTATCAAAACTTCTGAGATAGAAGGTGAGACGCTAAATGATGAGCAGGTTCGTTCTTCAGTTGCGCGGCACTTAGGGCTGGATAATGCCAGTATGCCAACCACTACTCGTGAGATCGATGCAGTGGTAGAGATGATGCTAAGTGCCACCTATCGTTATCAACAACCGTTATTATTAGATGATCTACTCGGATGGCATCGAGCATTATTTCCAAATGGATATAGTGGGCTTTATCGTATTCAAGCAGGCAGTATCCGTGATGATAGTAAAGGACCGATGCAAGTAGTGTCTGGTGGGTATGGTCGTGAGCAGGTTCATTTTGTTGCCCCCAGTGCAGATAGGTTGCCAGATGAGCTAGACAAATTTCTATTATGGTTTAATACTTCGTCAAATAAGCAAGACGATATAGATTTGGTCATAAAAGCAGGTGTTGCTCATTTATGGTTTGTGACTCTGCATCCATTTGATGATGGAAACGGACGACTAACACGAGCACTCACAGAACGAATGCTGGCAAAAAGCGATAACAGTGCCCAACGCTTTTATAGTATGTCAGCGCAAATTCTTAAACAGCGCAACGACTATTACAAAATACTAGAACGTACGCAAAAAGGTGATAAAGATATCACGGATTGGCTGGTGTGGTTTTTGCAAACGCTAGAGCAATCCCTCATTATAGCTCAAGAAACCACGGATAAAATTATCAATAAGGCAGGCTTTTGGCAGACGCATCGACAGCATGCTTTAAATGATAGGCAGGTGAAGATGTTAAATATTTTGCTGACTGATTTTTATGGCAAACTCACCACTAAAAAATGGGCGACCATGACTAAGTGTTCTATAGACACGGCACTAAGAGATATTAATGATTTAATAGAGAAGGATATGATGCAAAAATCTGTAGCATCAGGACGCAGTACGAGTTATGAGGTGGCTTTGCGATAAGGATTATGTACTTTGAGTTTGACCGTAAGGCTGTTTAATTTAAATATCCCAAGTTCAGGTTTGCTGTTACTTCAGCATCGTTCACTAAGGTCGTATTGAAATAACACTTCATTGTATGGGTTATTTAAGCTCCTAGATTCAAATAAGAAGTGCAACGTTTTAAAAGAATGAGTTGAAGAGTAAGATGTGCCGTGTTGCATTTCAAACTTCAACTCCTACATATCAGAACGTTATGAAACACTATACACATCTTACCCAAGAGCAAAGATATCAAATATCAGCGCTATTGCAAGCTAAAAAAGGCATGAGTGAAATAGCTAGAATTATTGGCTGTCATAAATCAACGGTGAGTCGAGAGATAAGGCGAAACATGGGACAAAGGGGTTATCGCCCCAAACAAGCCCATCGATTGGCAAACGCGCGCAAAGTTGTGAATAGCTCACAGATCAGCCGCTTTGGCTGGTGCTATATTGATCATCTACTCAGCAAGCACTACTCACTTGAGCAAATCACAGGGCGACTGAGAATGCTGGGTTGGCAAGAGGTCCCAAGCCATGAATCGATATATCAACACATCTATACTGACAAAAAGGCAGGGGGTAACTTACATAGCGCCCTTAGATGTCAAAAGCGCTATAGGAAACGCCGTCTGCAAGGTTATGATAGGCGCGGAAAGATAGCGAACCGCTGTGATATCACTGAGCGTCCAAGTATCATTGATACGCGCAGTCGTATGGGTGATTATGAAGGGGATACGGTGGTTGGTCGTGGACATCAAGGTGTGCTTGTCACTCTAGTGGATAGAACAACTCGAGAGACTAAGATCAAAGCGCTACCCAATCGCAAGGCAGTAGCCGTCACACAAGCTTGTATTGGCATGCTAAAAGGTGAACAGGCGTTTTGATAAAGTCTGAAAATGATCTTGGAAGACGATTTTATATAAACCCTTTATATAATATGTTATCAACTCAATTTGTGGGAGTTAGTTACAAGTAGCACTGTGAGATAATGATTGATACAATGATGGGTATGATTCCCCCAACTCGCAAAAATTTAGCAGACTCAATGAATATTAGTGTAAGTACCTTACAAAGGCGGCTCGATGAAGAAGGTACCTCATTCCAAGAAGTTTTAGAGGAAACGAGAAAGCGCCTAGCTAAAATGTATTTAACTGAACAGAATTTATCAACAACCGATATTGCGTATTTATTGGGCTACAAATCACACAGTCAGTTTTTCAGAGTTTTTAAAAATTGGTTTGGAATAACACCTAAAAACTATCAAAACAATCTTGCGTATCACATAGAGAGCCACAACAATTAACGTCAACGCATTATAAACTATGATTGAGTATTATCTCAAAACGAGCTTAGCTTATTGCAGCCAGCGTATAACTTAACCAATAAATTAGGAATCTACTATGGAAAAGGTATTTAAAAAGGCCATCACTACTATTATGCTACCAACGATTTTTTTTGGTATATCTGCCTGTGCTACTACTAGCAATAATAGTATTGATAACGATGGAGATAGCCGACGTGTTGGCAAAGTCGCATGGAATAACCAAGTAGATACTGATATTAGTAAGATGCTAGCAGAACAAGTGGCTAATGACGAAACTCGCCTGATATTCATCCGAAAAAATGATAATGATCCTGAGCAAACCAGTGCCAACATCGCAATCAACGACAGATTTCAAGTCAGCCTACATCCTGGTAACTACACCGCCGTCAACTCTTGTGTAGGCACAAACCAACTAAGCGCTCATGCCACTGGCTTTAAAGACAATAACTTGCTCGCTGAGCAAAAAGATTACCAATTAGCTAGTGGTCAAACGTACTTCTTCTACGTAGACATGGACGAAAGTGGACAAGGAACACTGGATCAGATAACAACAGAGAGTGCATTGCCATTATTAGCAACCAAGCGCTATCAAACGCACCAAATTAGTCGTGTCGTCCCCAACTGTCCTACACCAGTGATTGCAATACCACCAGTAACGCAGCCAGCACCAGTAGTAGAACAACCAGCCGTATTAACTGAAAAAATGACTATTGAACTCGAAGTACTGTTTGACACCGACAAATCTATAGTAAAACCAGACTACTATTCTAAGATCTCTGAAGTAGCAGAGTTTATGGCGCAATATCCTAATACGTTAGTTACTATCGAGGGACATACTGATAGCCGTGCTAGTGAAAAATATAACCAAGCATTATCACAACGTAGAGTAGATGCTGTAAAAGAAGTGTTAATCACTCAATTTGGGACTGCACCTGAGCGTCTGAATGCCATTGGTTATGGTGAGTTACAGCCAAGAGCCAGCAATAATACTGTAGAAGGCCGTCAGCTTAATCGCCGTGTGATTGCCATTATTGAAGAGCGACCAAATAATTAATATCAAATAAATTTCAGGTGTAATAGACAAAATTCAGGCTAAAAACTAGCGGTTAATCTCTAATGGACATTTTTCAGGCTAATTAGCAGAGT
>NZ_JASMRK010000025.1:0-43107 GCF_041431295.1 Psychrobacter sp. Arc9
TTTTATGATTATGTTTGATGACCGTATCAGTAAGCATTTAATCTAAATGGCAGTTACACAGAATCTGGGATGGTCTCAGCTAATATATTCTATAATATGCGATTAATACGTCGATACATGCTCTGAGTCTTCAGTACCATCCATCACATCCGCATCTTCTGCTGTCGCCACTGCCACATCATCGTTATTGGTAACGTCCATACCTTCATCATCGGCACTAGCAACGGCCACATCATCATTGTCGCTTGCTGTTGCACTTTCTTCTACAGAGGTTTGAGCGTCTACAGTAGTATCAGCTTCAGTCTCCATCGGTGTCTCGTCTTTTTTGCTACAAGCACCTAATGCCAGAGCGCCTGCTACCAAGCCAACCGTTAACCAATTTTTATAAGTTGTATTTTTCGTAGCCATGTTCGTTCTCCATCACTCATCATAATAAGATTAAGTACTATCTACTGATAGCCTTGCTGTTTTAATGCTTACTATACTGAGGATATCTCGCAGCTACCTTAGTATTTACAGCGCAATTCTGTTAAAAACACGTAAAGATATAGTGTAGTACTGATAACGCGGCTATCTTAAATAAATATTGCTTAGCATGAACAATATTACTTTGAATAAGCCCCTACAAGAGCGCTACAAAGCGGATTCTGTTCACAAAATCATCTTTACTATCGCCTCAATCTGCTCTATGTTAAATAGCATAATGACCTATCGCTATTTCAGTAGGCATTCAAAACTTCTTTTTTTGCGACATTTTTCGCCTTTTTAGGTACTTTTACCTATATAAAACTGGGCGCTTTTAGTTATAAAAAACCTGTACCACATAAGGAAAATAATTTATGAGTCAATCGAATACTACGGATATTACGACCTATATGCAGTCTGTCGGCAAGCAAGCACGAGCTGCTTCTCGCGCACTCGCTGCTGCCAATACTGGCGATAAAAATTCAGCACTCTTGGCCATTCATGATGAGCTGGTCAATGCCAAACAAGATATTTTGGCTGCCAATAAAATCGATATGGACAACGGTCAAAAAAACAATCTTGATAGCGCACTCCTCGATCGCTTGGAGCTAAACGAAGCACGATTTAACGGTATGCTACAAGGTCTTAAAGACGTCGCTGGCCTTCCTGATCCAATCGGTGAAGTCACTGACATGACCTATCAGCCATCGGGTATTCATTTGGGCAAAATGCGGGTGCCACTTGGCGTAGTCGGTATGATTTATGAGTCGCGCCCTAATGTGACTTTAGAGGCTGCCTCACTGGCACTCAAATCAGGCAATGCTATTATCTTGCGCGGTGGTTCTGAAGCATTTGAATCTAACCAAGCGATTGCCAAATGTATCATCAAAGGACTTAGTCATACTGATCTATCGGAACATAGTGTACAAGTGCTACAGACGACCGATCGTGCAGCCGTTGGTGAGCTGATTACCATGACTGAATATGTCGATGTCATCGTACCACGTGGCGGTAAAGGTCTGATTGCGCGTATTAGCAACGATGCCAAAGTACCTGTAATTAAGCATTTAGACGGTAATTGTCATACCTTTATCGATAGTGATGCGGATCCTGAGATTGCGATTAAGGTCAGCGTCAATGCCAAAACACATCGCTACGGCACTTGTAATACGATGGAGACGCTACTGGTCGATGAAACAGTCGCAGATGAGCTATTGTCTAAAATAGCAGAGGCCATCGTCGCTGCTGATGATGCAATGCAACTACGCCTTGATGACAAGTCACAAGCTATCCTAAATGAAAACGCTAAGCTTGAAGGTCATTTATCCGCTGCCACGGCTGAGGATTGGGATACTGAATATTTAGCTCCTATCCTAGCGGTAAAAGTGGTCGCAGGTATTGACGAAGCGATTGAGCATATCAATACGCACGGCAGCCATCATACCGATGTCATCATCACTGATAACTATACCAAGTCGCAACGCTTTATCCGTGAAGTGGACTCGGCCAGCGTTATGATTAACGCCTCTAGCCGTTTTGCTGATGGTTTTGAATACGGTCTCGGTGCTGAGATTGGTATCTCAACGGACAAAATCCATGCGCGCGGCCCTGTCGGTCTCGAAGGTCTGACTTCACAGAAATGGATCGTTTATGGTCATGGCGAAACCCGTGCTTAATCATACTAGCATCGACTATCGAAACGAGTAATCAGAAACGTCAGCAATTATGCTGGCGTTTCTTCGTTTGCATCATAAGTATTTTAGTTAAGGCATTTAAATTATAGGGAGCGGTACGAGCATGCAAAGTGGCAAGATTAAGCACTGGAACGAAGATAAAGGCTATGGCTTTATCGATGTAGATAATCAAAGTGAAGATGTGTTCTTTCATATTAGCAAAGCACAGTTGGCGAAGCCTATAACGGTTGGTCAAAACGTCTATTTTAACAGTGCCCGTAACGACAAAAATCAATTAAGAGCCACTGAAGTGACCTCGTCTTCATTGAGCCTTGACCAAGATACTGCATCAGATATTCCAAACTATACACCTACTAATGCTAATAGAAATAGCAATCAACGCACTCGTAACTCAAATCGTAGCAGTCACAATAGCAGACCCAATAAAAGAAGCTTAGGCTCTACGCTATTTAGCCTTATCGCTATAATCGCCGTCGCTTTCTATTTCTTTGGCGATTTAAATTCGACATTGCTTGCTGATAGCATCGAGTCGACAACGGTATCGCAGGACGTCGCTAATAATACGAGTCAGGCCGCAGTATCAGGAATAACAGGTGACGCACAGGTCGATAATACGATTGCGCTTATTCAGCAAGGCGGCCCGTTTCCGTATCCAAATAAAGATGGCACGACATTTTATAACCGTGAAGGCAGACTACCCACCCAGTCACAAGGTTACTACCGCGAATATACCGTACCCACCCCTGGTGTCTCTCATCGCGGCGCACGGCGTATCGTCACTGGTGGCAACCCACCTACTGTCTATTACTTGACTGTCGACCATTATGATAGTTTCCAAAGACTACAGGTGCCTTAATATGAAACGAGCTGATATGAAACAAGCGAATACGGACAAAGCCGATATGAATCGAGAAAGTATGAACCAAGCCATCCACTATGTTAGTCAAAGCCATGTTAATCAGGACCACATTAACCAAAACGGTACAGCACTGGGTACTAGCATTCCTGCGCAGGCTGTTACTATAGCCGTCGGTGACACGCTCGAAAAAACTGAGCTATTGACGAGTTTGGCTAAGGCTTGTGATTTTCCTAGTCATTTTTCGCACAACTGGGACAGTGCATGGGATTGTCTAACAGACAGTGAGGTAATTCATTTAAGGCTGGATTTGACAGACGTCAAAAGAATAAACACTGAGGACTTCAATGTCTTTAAAAGCATCATTGAGGATGCCTTTAGAGAATTTGGCAAACCACAATTGTGGATCATCGTGCCATCTGAGGATGAAGCTTATAAGTTAGAAAGTTAGTCGCTAAAAGCCTGTATATTGCAAGCCCGACCGCCGATAGTCACCGATAATTATTCGTCATCATAGAAACCTGAATTCGAGATAAAGCCATATTTATCCCGAATTCAGGTTAATTTATTTTACAGAAAGGATTAGGGTGTGTATAGAATTCAAATGAGTGGCAACCAGATAAAGACACAAGCAAGCATTACCGCCGCTGCATAGCTATCTTTGAGCTTATCATATCGCGTGGCAATGCCCCTAAAATGTTTCAATCTAGCAAAAGCGTTTTCTACCAAATGACGGCAACGATACAAATACCAATCTAGTGTGTCGTTACAGCTTTTAGAGTTCGACTTAACGGGTATGACTGACTCAGCACAGTGCTTGAAGATACACTCTCTAATATCACTACTATCGTAGCCCCTGTCTGCAATCACCGCTTTAGTCTGGTTATTAATCGTGCTATCTATCAACGTCTTTGCCATCTTAGCGTCATGCACTTGCCCACCTGTCAGCTCAATATGTATAGGGTTACCACAAGCATCGACCACTAAGTGCAGTTTGCTGCTATTACCTGCAACACTTTTACCAATGGCCTCATCAAGATGACTGGCTACACCTGAACTATGCTGATGAGCTTTGACCACGCTACCGTCTATAAATAACCATTCACTATCATAGTTTGCTGTGACTATCTTCATGAGCTTTTGCCATTTACCGGTTTTACGCCAGTAACGGTATTGATGATATATGCGAGACCAATGACCAAAATAAGAAGGTAAGTCTCGCCATGGACAGCCTACTCGTATGCGGTACAACATGCCTTCAACGGTACGTCTTAGATTGGGCTTGTTATATACGTTAATTTGTCGCAATATAATAAATAGCTTGTGCCAATGTTCATCGTTGAGCTTGGTGCGAGTCATAAGTGATGCCTTATTTCTTTGTTGTGGTAAACATTAGAGTAAGGCGTTGCTTATTTTTTTCAATGTTTTCTCAATTCTATACAGCCCCTATTCTCGTAAATAAGCAGTCTTAGCCTATGAAAGTAATAACTGGCTGTGGTTTTATTAACACCAATTAGGCTTGCTGCTGTTCTCGCGGTAGAACCGGCAACAAATAACTCGATGAGTCTGCTTTGTTTATACCAACTTAGTTTACTCTTTCTCATAGTGCTATCCTAAATAATTTTACTCATCTAGGACAGCCCCTTCTTTTTAATCTATTCAAACAATCTTTATTCGATATAAATATTAAGCATTTAACATGCCAAGACGTATTTAGAACCAATTCTCCATAAAAAAATCCTGCCTTGAAGTAAGACAGGATTTTTTTATCGCAAGGCTAATTTTCTAGCCTATGCTATTTACAACTTAGAATGCTTTAGTAATTGTAAATACAGCACCAGTCTCTACACCACGTTTGTACGGGTTGGTGTCGGCGTCAATATTTGTGCCGACAGCAGCAAGCTCAGCTGACAGGTCTTCAACAGAAGCAAAGCTGTAAGTCACACCAACTTTCCAGTCGATGTAGTTATCATCGCCACTAGCGTTATCACTGAAATCATAATCGTCAGCAGTGGTATAACCTAAGCTTGCTACACCACCGAAAGATGCGCTCAATGGCATGCTATAAGTCAGGTTTAAATACCATGCATCAGTATCTAAGCCAAAAAAATCATTAGTGAAATTCACGCTTGCAAGCAAACTGTCACCAACAGTGATGGTGTCTGCAAAACCTAGACGTGCATACAGCTCAAGCCAATTCAAATCAGAAGCACTTGGATAGCCGTAGTACCATAAACCGACATCTAAAACTGGTTTAGACGCCAAAGAGCCAAGTTCAGTGCTATAACCTACATATGGATCGAGCTCTAATGAGCTACCAAAGCCGACATTCGAGCCCCAGACACCTGCGTATAAGCCAGAGCTATGGGTTAATCCATAACCAACTTGAACGGCAGGGTCGCTTTCAGTTTGTGTCATACCACGATAGCGGTAATCTGAAGTCATTGCTGCAGTACCAGAGAATGATACATCGCTTTCAGCTGCCATAGTCAAGCCACTTGCACAAGTGAGTAAAGATGCAGCCACTAATGTAGAAAGTTTAAAGTTCATGTTGGTATTCCCCCAAGCTGTTTATTACAAATGTTCAAATCGAAATGATTTGACTCTGAACTTGTTATTGAAATAGCAAAGGGCGTGCCAACTTTATTAAGTTACTGTTTTATCTTATTTCTTTGCAATAAAACTGCAATAACTTACAAAACCAACTTTGAAGCATTATTGTATTGCACAAATATTGGGCGATTTATTGATTTTGCACCAAAACAAATCAAACTGTATCAAATTGTTTGTAAATAGGAATTATTCTTATACAGTTTATATTCTGCACGATGCAATAAAAAAAACCAACCGCAGTTGGTTGGCTTTTTAAGTATTTTCTTCTGAGCAAAGCATGAAAAATTATTTTTCCATATTTGATAGGATTGATGTTCTGACATCATCCAATGTGGCATTGATGGTGAGCATCACGGCATCGGCACATTGTTTGATCGCAGTGTCAGGATCTTTTAGACCATTACCCGTCACTGTGCAAACGATCACCGAACCTTCAGCGATTTTACCTGCTTTAATATCACGGATTGCACCGCCGATTGAAGCCGCCGATGCAGGCTCAACGAATACGCCTTTTACTTCTAATACTCTTGGATTAGGTTTGGTCATTTTTTATCCTTTTAGCTGTCTAGTTAACCCACTTTAAAAATGATACAGTGCTACTGGGATGAATTTTGTGCAGCCTCTGTGTAAGCAGCACGCAAAGAAAATTTATACCAGTAGCGCGTTTAAATCCATAACATTTTTACATTCAGCTGACTATAGGCTATCTAGAAGGCACCTCTTTCTTATTATTGCTCTTCATCGCCATGCCACTAAAATATATGATGGACATTCCAGAAGGTGTGAAATACATCGGTATGGCACACGGTATGTTGTTTATTACCTATATCATACCCCACTCTCAACTTCGAAAGTGATTGAAAAAAGAAGAGCACCTCACTAGGGTGTGTATAGAACTCAAATGAGTGGCAACCAGATAAAGACACAAGCGAGCATTACCGCCGCTGCATAGCTATCTTTGAGCTTATCATATCGCGTGGCAATGCCCCTAAAATGTTTCAATCTAGCAAAAGCGTTTTCTACCAAATGACGGCAACGATACAAATACCAATCTAGTGTGTCGTTACAGCTTTTAGAGTTCGACTTAACGGGTATGACTGACTCAGCACAGTGCTTGAAGATACACTCTCTAATATCACTACTATCGTAGCCCCTGTCTGCAATCACCGCTTTAGTCTGGTTATTAATCGTGCTATCTATCAACGTCTTTGCCATCTTAGCGTCATGCACTTGCCCACCTGTCAGCTCAATATGTATAGGGTTACCACAAGCATCGACCACTAAGTGCAGTTTGCTGCTATTACCTGCAACACTTTTACCAATGGCCTCATCAAGATGACTGGCTGCACCTGAACTATGCTGATGAGCTTTGACCACGCTACCGTCTATAAATAACCATTCACTATCATAGTTTGCTGTGACTATCTTCATGAGCTTTTGCCATTTACCGGTTTTACGCCAGTAACGGTATTGATGATATATGCGAGACCAATGACCAAAATAAGAAGGTAAGTCTCGCCATGGACAGCCTACTCGTATGCGGTACAACATGCCTTCAACGGTACGTCTTAGATTGGGCTTGTTATATACGTTAATTTGTCGCAATATAATAAATAGCTTGTGCCAATGTTCATCGTTGAGCTTGGTGCGAGTCATAAGTGATGCCTTATTTCTTTGTTGTGGTAAACATTAGAGTAAGGCGTTGCTTATTTTTTTCAATGGTTCCTCAATTCTATACAGCCCCTAACCTATGGAGATTACTTTAAACGGTTATTACACCCTGATATTGGCCACCTTAGTGCTGCTGCTTGGGCGGTTTTTGGTGCGAAGAGTCAAGTTTTTAGAAGACTTTAATATTCCAGAACCTGTCGCAGGTGGCTTAGTCGCAGCGGTTGTGGTCTATATTCTCAATATGGTTTGGGGATATAGCTTCAACTTTCATCAAGGCTTACAGACCGCCACTATGCTAATGTTCTTTGCTTCTATCGGTCTGAGTGCTGATTTTAGTCGCCTAAAGGCAGGCGGCACACCATTATTGATTTTTACTATCGTTGTTTCAGTGTTTATTGTATTGCAGGACGTCGTTGGTGTGGCCATGGCAAGTGCATTGGGACTTGATCCTTTGCTCGGTCTAGTGACAGGTTCTATCGCTCTAACGGGTGGTCATGGTACAGCAGGCGCTTGGGGAATCACGTTAGAACAAGACTATGGTGTGGTCGGTGCGACTACATTGGGTATCGCGGTTGCTACTTATGGTTTGGTCGCGGGTGGTATTGTTGGCGGTCCTGTTGCCCGTCGCTTGATTAATCGACTTGGACTAAAACCAACGCCAGCTAACCCTGATCCTAGCGATATCGAAAAAGTTGCTGGTGCACAGTCGTTATATAGCACCAAACACGATGAGGAGTCTGCAGGTAGTAATAAAGATATCTTTGAAAGACCTGATAGCATGCGCTTTATCACCGCTTCTTCTACTATCGAAACCTTGGCACTATTCGCAGGTGCTTTGGCTTTTGCTGATGTAATGGCCATCGTTGCTGAAGGTACATGGTTTGAGCTGCCCACTTTCGTATGGGCGCTGGCAGGCGGCGTCATCATTCGCAATGTACTAACGATGGTCTTCAATTTTGAGATGTTTGATCGCTCGATTGATGTGCTTGGTAATGCGTCTTTAAGCCTATTTTTAGCGATGGCATTGCTGTCCCTGAAACTCTGGCAATTAACGGACTTGGCAGGTCCTGTACTGATCATATTGGTCGTACAGACCATCATTATGATTATCTATGTCTACCTCATTACCTTTAAAGTGATGGGCAAAGACTATGACGCGGCAGTATTATCAGCGGGTCATTGTGGTTTTGGTATGGGTGCAACACCGACAGCAATTGCAAATATGCAGGCAGTCACGGATCGCTACCTACCTTCACCTAAAGCATTTCTAATTGTACCAATGGTTGGTGCGTTCTTTGTTGATATCGTCAATGCCACGATCTTGCAGATTTTTACGAAGTTGCCGTTTATGTAGAATAGAAAGAAAAAATTATCTATCATAGATTGTCATGTGATTTGGCTTTACTATTGTAAGGTAAAGGCTACTAATACGGAACGTATAATATATTTTTACCTTAATTTGTAATCATAACTTACCTTCAAATCAAACATCAAAAACGGGTATTCATCTATGTATTATCATGTAATTTTGGAACTTGATGGTAAACATCATAAAAACGCATGGGATAAAATTGAAATAAAATCAGATATAGAGGACTTAGATAATTTAAAAGCTAAATTTTCTGAACCTTATCAAGTAGGACGCCCAATATTGATAAATGGTAGAACTATACCGATAGATCATATTGAGCGTTTAAGATTCTTTTCGAGTAATGATCCTAGTAATATTTTAGAAGCGCGACAGGCGACACAAAGAAAGGCTGAGGAAAGAGCATCTGATGTGGCATTTATAGGTTTTTATGAAAATTATTTAGAGTCAGCACTTTTGAAAGAAAAAGATATTACCGATGAATTGATTACGTATGCGAAAGGAACGAAAACCTCAACCTTGGCTGCAGAAGACCAAAAAAATGTGAGCTTACCAACTAAGGTTTTTATTGTTCATGGACACGATGACGCGCTTATAAACGAAGTCAAATCGTTTTTGCTAGCTCAATCCATCAAGCCAGTTGTACTTAGAGAGCAACATGATGCTGGTATCACGATCATAGAAAAGCTAGAACGCTATACCAAAGATCCATCGATTGGGTTCGGTATAGTTTTATACACACCTGATGACGAGGGAAAAGCAGTTGGCGCAGAAAGCTATCAATCCAGAGCCAGACAAAACGTTGTTTTTGAACATGGTTTGCTAATAGGATTATACGGTCGGGAAAAAGTTGTAAGCTTGGTAAAGAAGCAATCTAATATTGAAATGCCAGGTGATGTAAACGGTGTAATATACGCTGATCATGGTTCTGGAGATTGGCGTCTGAGTGTCGCTCATATGTTGAAAAAAGCTAATTACAGTATTGACTATAACGAAATAACTTAAATATTTTTAGTTGGGGACTCCTGACAACCTAAACTATGAACAATTAACAGATCACAAAAAACCGCCCTATCACAGGCGGTTTTTTGCATTATATAACTTGCAGCAAAATCTGATTACTACTGACTGCTTTTTTTCGTAAGTAGGCAATGCTTTACAGATCGCTTCTATTTAAAGTTTAACAGCTATCTAGCAAATAACAAGTACCAGCCATCGAAAAGCCCGCCAAGACTCATCTTGGCAGGCTTTTTTAATTATCAAGTTATAATAGATTGTTCAATCAAACCTATTATTTATACTTTTTAATTTCACCACTTTTCACACGCGCTATGAAAGAATTAACCTCTCTTTTCACAATTGGCATTAAGAAGTACAGGCCGATGATGTTAAAGATAGCCATAGCGAACAGAGCCGCATCTGAGAAGTCGATAACGAAGCTAAACTGTACGATGGTACCGATAACAACGAAGATTAAGAAGATAAGTTTGTATATCATCTCACCGCCTTTCCCTTCACCGAAGAGGTAAGTCCAAGCTTTTAGACCATAATATGACCATGAAATCATCGTTGAGAAAGCAAACAACAATACCGCGACAGCTAGGAAATACTGGAAGATAGGTGCCGTTTCCATGAATGCTGTACGGGTTAGATCCACACCAGTAAGCGCTTGGGTTTGTAAGTTTGCGGCAGTATTTACCCCAGAGATAGTAATAACAAGTGCCGTCATCGTACAGATAACAACTGTATCAATGAAAGGCTCTAATAGCGCTACTAGGCCTTCAGTAGCAGGCTCTTTGGTTTTTACTGCTGAGTGAGCAATAGCGGCTGAACCAACACCCGCTTCGTTAGAGAAAGTTGCACGTTTCAAACCTTGAATCAACGCGCCAATAAAGCCACCAGCCACGCCAGCACCAGTAAAGGCACCCGAGAAAATCTCGCCAAATGCAGTGCCGATATGATTAAAGTTAGCAATCAGTACGATTACCGCCATAGTAATGTACAACAAGGCCATAAAAGGTACGACTTTTTCGGTAACGGTTGCGATGCGCGGCATACCGCCAATGATAACCATACCGACTAAAAACGCTAAGCCAATACCAAAGAAAACACTGTAATCCGTTGGAATGCTAAAAGTAGAGCTCATGACTGCAAAGGCTTGGTTACCCTGAAACATGTTACCAGCACCAAAGGTCGCCAATATACACATGAGTGCAAAACCAACAGCCAGGAACTTACCTAATCCGCCCATACCACGTTCAGCCATACCGCGGCTTAGGTAGTACATAGGGCCACCTGATACGACGCCAGATGGTAGTACCGTACGGTATTTGACACCTAGCGCACATTCTACAAACTTAGTCGCCATACCGAATAGGCCGACCATAATCATCCAAAAGGTAGCGCCAGGTCCACCAATAGCGAGTGCTGCACCGACACCAGCAATATTACCAAGACCAACCGTACCTGACAAAGCAGTGGCTAGTGCTTGAAAATGGCTAACCTCGCCTTCTTCTTTGACAGCAGGGTTTGGATCAGTATATTTACCTCTGACAATATCTAGAGACAGGCCTATTTGACGAAACTGAATAAATCCAAAGTAAAAAGTGAATACGAGTGCGGCAACTAATAACCAACCCACAATGAGGGGGAAGCTGACGTCTCCAAGAGGTACTGAAAAGAAAATAAGGTCGACGAACCAGCCAAATATATTGGCCATAAAGCCATCGAGACCTGCTCCAAATGCTGCTAAACCTGATTGTTCTGCTGCTTGCGCAAGAGTCGTGCTGAGTAATAGCATCGTTGCGACTAAAGATTATTTTTTCATGTAAATCCCTTTAGTGAAAATAACATTTATATAATTATTCAATCAATTACAGCGATACTAGGGCGTGTCTTCAATTCACTCGATAGTCATCTAAATGGGCTAAAAATGGCTAAATCTTGCCAAACATCGTCAAATAGTTGGTCAATATCCCGATATTATCTGCGCTATTTTTCTTGTTTGGCGGCAATTTATCTCATTTTTATCACCATTTTTGAAATGAAGACACGCCCTAATACAAAGTGTAACTATTTATTATAATTTGTATTAGTATTATTACTAAATGTTCAATACTGACTATATACTAATAGTTTTGTATAAACAAAGAGATTTACATATTTTTCTTAATTAAACATCAACTTAGCTCCTTAAAACTAATAGCGGAACTCAATCAAGCTCACTACACTTATCGAAAAATGTCGGTAGTAATTTTCAGGTTAAATAACGGACTTAAATATAATTAAAAGAGCTCAATGGCAATATCAACATAGGTTTGCGTTACATGACATAATATTCATAGAGAGCAATAACAAAAAAACCGCTAAGCAAAAGCTTAGCGGTTTTTTTTATTACCTTTCTAAAGTTTACTGATTTTTAGCATAGACTGGTAATTCTGCACAAATCGCTTCTACTTTAGCGCGTACTTCAGTAGCAACCGCTTCATCACCGCGGCTATCTAGTACGTCACAGATCCAACCTGCCAACTCACCCGCTTGTGCTTCGTTGAAACCGCGAGTAGTAATCGCTGGCGTACCGATACGGATACCAGAAGTCACGAATGGTGATTTTGGATCGTTTGGTACAGCATTTTTGTTGACAGTAATGTGTGCTTCACCAAGCCATTTGTCCGCTTCTTTACCCGTCATTTCTTGCTTAACGAGGCTGATCAGCATTAGATGGTTTTCAGTACCACCAGAGATGACTTCATAGCCGCGCTCTTGAACCACTTTTGCCATTGCTTGCGCATTTTTCACTACTTGCTGCTGATACGTTTTGAAGTTATCTTCTAACGCTTCTTTAAAGCAAACCGCTTTTGCAGCGATAACATGCATCAATGGGCCACCTTGGTTGCCTGGGAATACAGCTGAGTTTAGCTTTTTAGCCAATACTTCATCACGCGCCAAAATCATACCTGAGCGTGGGCCACGTAGAGTTTTGTGCGTAGTCGTCGTAACCACGTCAGCGAAAGGTACTGGATTTGGATAAACACCGCCAGCAACTAGGCCTGCAACGTGTGCCATATCGACCAATAGATACGCGCCTACTTCGTCCGCGATGTCACGGAAACGCTGCCAATCAACTACTTGTGAATATGCTGAGAAACCCGCGATGATCATTTTTGGCTTATGCTCACGCGCCAAGCTCTCTACTTGATCATAATCAATAAGGCCAGTGCCATCTACCAATCCGTACTGTACGGCATTGTAGTTCAGACCTGAGAAGTTGATGTGGGCGCCATGCGTCAAGTGACCACCAGCGTCTAAGCTCATGCCTAGTACCGTGTCATTTGCTTCTAGCAATGCTAAAAATACGGCTGAGTTTGCTTGGCTACCAGAATGTGGCTGAACGTTCACATACTCTGCACCGAACAACTCTTTAGCACGGTCAATAGCCAATTGCTCAACTACGTCCACATGCTCACAACCACCATAGTAACGCTTGCCAGGATAGCCTTCTGCGTATTTGTTGGTAAGGTCAGTACCTTGTGCTTCCATCACTGCTTGTGAGCAGTAGTTTTCAGAGGCGATAAGCTCGATGTGGTTTTCTTGACGAACGCTTTCTGCGGCCATCGCTTCAGCAAGTACTGGATCAAAATCTTTGATAGAAATATCTTTAAACATAGTGATGTCCTAAGTAGTGACTGTCATTAAAAAACGTCATTGAAAAGAAGCTTATAGCCTGCCCACAATAAAACAACTACTGCGTCAACGTCGCTGAAGTACGCTTGATACCTCTGCACGCTGTTTTTCTGCAGTCTATTTTATGGTATGACCCTTATTGTGAATGGAGTCTATTAGCAAAGATTGAAATAAGAATAAATACAGGCGACTGACCTGTTATTAACTTGACTGATTCGTCAATAAAATCGATGTACATTTGCATCGATATCATCGCGAAAGATTAAGTGTAACATGAAAATTTGTGCTGTGAGCGCAAAAAAACCTCACCTTAAGATGAGGGAATTAAATGACTATATAACACAGATAAATAGCCAATAAAATAAAGGATTTACCCGCTGAATATTTTCACCAATATGCCTTCTTATGCTGTTTTAGGCATAAAATATTTTTAAGCGTTGCTAGATATAGTCAATTCAATTTAAAAGTAATACAAGGCAGCCGAGTGTAGATGTATATTAAATACATCAAGCGAGGTTAACCCAGTAATACTTTTATAGGTCGCTAGTTAAAAACGTAGGTAAGAACGTTTCACTGATCATAAGCGTGCGACCATACCAATCATAACGCGTTTGTCGTTGCCAACCGTCACTGGTATGACTGATAAAACGCTCATTTGGCAAAGTACGGCAACGCTTAAACAGCACATAGCCGATAGGGGTGTTTTTGAGTTGTTGAAGGCGGCGTGCTTGACCTTGCAAACTATATAGAGGGAAAATACTTTGGGCTTGTACCCATGGCGCGTCATCATAGCCATAGAGTTGTACCTCGCGTACCCATGCCAGCATCGGTCGTCCTAACATGCCACCTGTTATACCCAGCTGCTTTTTTTGACCTAAAGTCAGCGAACGATAGCCCTCAAAGCTGCGTTTTACACGCAGTGGCTGCCCTGCCTTCTCTTCTAATATCGCAGTGAGAGAACCTTCAGCAGTTAGCCAAGGTAAGAGTTCAGTAGGAGGTAAATCATTGGTAGAACTAAAAGAATTGCTGGTCATAGTTTATGGCTAGTATTTTTTAAAGAGTGTTTAACAGTTAAAAGGTGCTTGCAAATAGAAACAGAGTGAGTCACAGCTGATTACCGTGATGAAGCACTGCTATGAAGCACGGCCATCAAATTCAGGCATATTGTCTGCGTTAAAAGGCAGAGCTTCAAAGGCCTGCTGACGATACTGCGCCATGTGCAGCCGATCTCTGGCACAAAAATCGCCAATCGCCGGTACAAAACGCGGATCATAAATACGGTGGATAGAATGGGTCGTCGTTGGGACAAAACCACGTACTAGCTTATGCTCGCCTTGCGTACCAGGATCAAAAGATATCAATCCTTGCTCAATAGCAAACTCGATACCTTGGTAATAACACAGCTCAAAATGCAAGCTGTCATATTCACCGAGCGCACCCCAGTAACGACCATATAAGGTGGCATTATTATCGCCACCAACATTGTCACCACCAACATTGTCACCACCAACATTGTCACCATCAGCCTTGTCGCTATCAGGTCTGTCATATAAGAACAAACTACTCGCGATAATCTCACCACTGGCGTCGAGTGCTTGTGCAAGCATTATATGCTCAGGCATGCTCACTGCCAATGCCATAAAAAAATCTATCGTCAAATAAGGCTGCTGTCCGCGTACTGCATAGGTCATCACATAACAGTGATAAAAAGCCTTCCAATCAGCATCGCTAATAGCATCGCCGCATTTTCGCTGGCAAATAATGCCTTGCTCGGCAACTTTACGGCGCTCAGCCCGAATGGTTTTACGCTTTTTGGCTTTTAAGGTCATCAAAAACGCATCAAAATCTGCAAATGGCTTACTGTCATTAAGCAAGTCTTTGTTTTGCCATAAGAACTGGCAGCCTTGACGCTCAAATATCGGTAGCTCAATAGCAGCTGATTCTACGCCGCTTTCTTGAGCCGCTATCGCATGCTCTACATCAATTTCAGTTGGCATAGAGGTGGTGGCGATAGAGGCAAGCTCTGGTGTCACAAACAGTCCATGCCAGCTTGAGGCGCCCACTTGTTGAGCGATATCATCGATACCTGCGATGGCTGTTTTGAGAATATCTTCATTTAAGGTTTCACCTTTGGCCAACCAAACTCTCTGACCAGTAATCGGTGTATACGGTGCGCTAGTGACCAATCGCGGATAATAATCAACGCCATAGCGTGCATAAGCTTCAGCCCATGCATGATCAAATACAAACTCACCGCGATGATGACCTTTTATAAATACTGGCATGACAGCCACAGGCTGCAATGCATTTTCTACCGCGTCATCTACTAAGGTATCGGTGTTATCTTCACTATCGGCACTATTAGTAGCATCAGCGACACGGTGGACCAAGATAAATATCGGTAACCATCCCGCCTGCTCACCAATGGCACCGGTATCAGCCAACGCTTGCCAAAATTTGAATGACATAAAAGGGGTATCTGGCGTCTGCCACTCTGTTTGGCTCTGCCAGCTGGTATCATTAATCAGCGCATACTCTAAACTCATATTCACCGTCACTATTATAATCGCGATATATTTATCGATAACCAATCTATTGATGACCTAGACTAGCAAATTTTTACGTCATTGCTGTCACAATTTGCAAAAACTTATCCGCACCCAATAGAAAACCACCAACGATAACGCGGGTGGTTTGTAAGAATGCGCTCATGGGCAGTAAGATCAATATAAAACGTCATGAAAAAACAGTAGTTGTATGGAAAAGATGATATCGAAGCCGATGACTGGTAGAATAAGGTTGTTATTAGCTTAGTATAATTCGAAACCATAGGATACGAGCTAAAACAGTATACTTAGTTCATGGTATACGATTGACATCCTATCGGATTTATAGTGGATTGATTATAATGTAGCGTCAGTGATTCACTTTTAGGCAATTTTGCACCGACCGTTAACGTGTTGCCTTTAAATGCTTTTTTCATGAATATTATTAAAAGAAAATGTCTGACCTGTCTTAAAAATTTCTAAGAAGCTACATATGAAGTACTTGTTCTAACCATATCAGGGATTATTGCATAGTATCATTGACGCATATTCAACACTATATTTGAGCTTTATTATTAACTACAGCCTAAAGGAAGATCTAACTAAAATGTCAAAAATTATTTATACAAAAACTGACGAAGCCCCAGCGCTGGCGACTCTATCGTTCTTACCTATTGTCGAAGCATTCACCAAAACGGCAGGCGTTGAAGTTGAAACCAGCGACATCTCTGTTGCAGCGCGTATATTGGCCGAATTCCCTGAATACTTGACCGAAGAACAACGTGTTCCTGACAACTTAGCTGAGCTAGGTCGTCTGACTCAAGATCCAAATACCAATATCATCAAACTGCCAAACATCAGTGCTTCTGTACAGCAGTTAAAAGCCGCTATCAAAGAGCTACAGAGCAAAGGCTATGCTATTCCTAATTTCCCAGAAGATCCACAAACTGACGAAGAAAAAGAGCTACGCAAGCGCTATGGCAAAAGCTTAGGCAGTTCAGTGAACCCAGTACTGCGTGAAGGTAACTCAGATCGCCGCGCTCCTAAAGCCGTCAAAAACTATGCGCGTAAGCATCCACACTCTATGGGTGAATGGAAGCAATGGTCAAGCACGCACGTATCACACATGCATGGCGGCGACTTCTACGATGGCGAGCAATCTATGACATTAGATAAAGCTCGTACGGTACGTATGGAGTTGTTACTTGATGACGGTACTCAAAAAGTATTAAAGCCTAAAATTGCTTTGCTTGATAAAGAAGTCATCGATCTGATGGTCATGAGCAAAAAAGCACTATTAGAATTTTATGAGCGTGAAATGGAAGATTGCCGCGAAGCTGGTATCTTGTTCTCATTGCACGTGAAAGCAACCATGATGAAAGTCTCACATCCTATCGTCTTCGGTCATGCAGTTAGAATCTACTACAAAGAAGCCTTTGAAAAGCATGGCGCATTCTTTGACGAGCTAGGTATCAACGTCAACAACGGTATGGCAGATCTATACGATAAGATCTCAACGCTACCAGCTTCAAAACGTGAGGAGATTGAGCGTGATTTACATGCGTGTCAAGAGCATCGCCCACGTCTGGCGATGGTCGACTCTTCAAAAGGTATCACCAACTTCCATTCACCAAGTGATGTAATCGTTGATGCTTCTATGCCAGCGATGATTCGTTCAGGTGGTAAAATGTGGGGTGCTGATGGCAAAATGTATGACTGTAAAGCAGTGATGCCAGAGTCTACCTTTGCGCGTATTTACCAAGAAATGATCAACTTCTGCAAATGGCATGGTAACTTTGATCCAAAAACAATGGGCACCGTTCCTAACGTTGGCCTAATGGCTCAAAAAGCTGAAGAGTATGGCTCGCACGACAAGACTTTTGAGTCTAGCGATGCTGGTATTGCACGTATCGTCGATATTGATACTGATGAAGTATTACTCGAAAAACGTGTTGAGAAAGGTGATATCTGGCGCATGTGTCAGGTTAAAGATGAGCCTATCCAAGACTGGGTAAAACTTGCCGTACGCCGTGCTCGTGAATCAGATACGCCTGTTATCTTCTGGTTAGACCCATACCGTCCACATGAAAACGAGCTAATCAAAAAAGTTAGAACGTATCTAAAAGATCATGATACCACTGGCTTACATATCGAGATTATGTCTCAGGTTCGTGCGATGCGTTATACCCTAGAGCGTGTTGCTCGTGGTCTAGATACTATCTCTGCGACCGGTAACATCCTACGCGATTACCTAACTGACTTGTTCCCTATCCTAGAGCTAGGTACCAGTGCTAAGATGCTATCAGTTGTACCATTAATGAAAGGCGGCGGTTTGTTTGAAACTGGCGCTGGTGGCTCTGCACCGAAGCACGTTGAGCAGCTGACAGAAGAAAACCATTTACGTTGGGATTCACTCGGTGAATTCTTGGCATTGACGGTATCTTTAGAGCATCTAGCAAACAACGACAACAATGCTAAAGCTCAAATCTTGGCAGACACGCTAGATACAGCAACAGAAAAACTGCTACTAAATGATAAGTCGCCATCACGTAAAACTGGCGAGCTCGACAACCGTGGTAGCCACTTCTATCTAGCAATGTACTGGGCAGAAGAGCTTGCAGCGCAAGATAAAGATAGCGAGCTAAAAGCGCAATTTACACCATTTGCGCAAAAGCTAAAAGAGAACGAAGAAGCCATCGTTAAAGAACTTAACCAAGCTCAAGGCAAGCCAGTAGATATCAAAGGCTACTACTATGCTGATGAAGAATTGGCTAAGAAAGCAATGCGTCCAAGCGCTTTGTTTAACGAGACATTGGCATCGCTATAATTTTAAGCGACTGCTCTTAGACATTAAGCCTAATCGCTTTTGGTTTTTATACCCAGAAGCGATTATGCGAGTTTAAGTCTTAGTAAAAAACACCTCAACCGTTTTCGAACGTTGAGGTGTTTTTTTGTGTTTTCTAAAAGTTTTATAAAGAGTGAAATAAAAAAAGCCACCTATATAATCAGGCGGCTTTTGATACATAGTAATAAAATAGAATGCTGAGAGCTTAAATAGTCTTAGGCTTCCATATGCTTAATAATCGCCTTACCAAACTCAGAAGTACTCAGTAAGGTAGCATCTGGCATCAGACGCTCAAAATCATACGTGACTGTTTTATTGGCAATCGCACCTTGGATACCGCTAATGACAAGATCAGCTGCTTCCGTCCAGCCCATATCACGAAGCATCATCTCAGCAGACAATATCAGTGAGCCTGGGTTTACTTTATTCTGACCAGCGTACTTGGGCGCAGTACCGTGCGTCGCTTCATAAACCGCAATCGCGCCGCCTTTGTTTGCACCAGGCGCGATACCAATACCGCCTACTTCAGCCGCCAATGCATCAGAGATATAGTCACCGTTTAGGTTAAGCGTTGCTACTACAGAATAATCTGCTGGACGCATCAAAATCTGCTGCAAGAACGCATCAGCGATGACGTCTTTAATAATAATATCGTTACCCGTTTTCGGATTTTTCATGGTCATCCATGGACCGCCATCTAATAACTCTGCACCAAAACGCCCTGCCGCTAGCTCATAACCCCAATCCTTAAATGCGCCTTCAGTGAACTTCATGATATTGCCTTTGTGCACTAGGGTCACATTTGGCAGATCATTATCAATGGCATGCTGAATCGCTTTACGTACTAAGCGCTGAGAGCCTTCTTTTGAGACAGGCTTGATACCGATGCCACAGTCTTCAGGGAAGCGAATACTGGTCACACCCATCTCATCTCTTAAGAAATTGATAACTTTTTTGGCATCATCGCTGCCCGCTTTCCACTCGATACCCGTGTAGATGTCTTCTGTGTTTTCACGGAAGATAACCATATTGGTCAGCTCTGGATGCTGTACTGGACTTGGCACGCCCTCAAACCAGCGTACGGGGCGTTGACAGACATACAAGTCAAGGTTTTGGCGTACTGCGACGTTTAACGAGCTAAAGCCACCACCCACTGGTGTGGTCAATGGACCCTTGATACTAATGACGTAGTCTTTTAGAATCTCTAGCGTCTCGCTTGGCAAATAGTCGCCGTCATATACTTTCGCTGCTTTTTCACCAAGATAAGTTTCCATCCAAATGATAGACTTCTTGCCGTGATACGCTTTATCAACCGCAGCATTGACTACTTTTATCATGACAGGCGTGATATCTACACCGATTCCATCACCTTCTACAAACGGAATAATCGGATGGTTGGGAACATTTAATGTTAGATCTGCGTTTACGGTCACTTTTTCGCCGTCTCTTGGCACGATAACCTTATCATATGACATAGATGATACTCCTTGGTTGTATGTTGGACGTCGCAAGCGAACTAGACACTTTGTTATGCTAACCGTTTTATTATAGTTTTAACGCTCTGAGCGCTTATCGGTTAAGCAAAGCTTTGATGAGTACGCCACTTGCGGCATTGATTTGAACAATATGAAAGATAGCTTTAAGCTAAAAAAATTAAAATAGAGACCCAAACAATGATTGCCGCTTGCAGATAGTAGATAGTAGATTTTTCTATATCAGAAATATAAATACCACTATTAGAATACGGATTTAGGATAACAGCAAATTTATACAAGCGCTGTCCTACTTTTGTAGCAGGTCATGTAGCATACAGCACATTAAATATATCGCCTTTAGTCTTGTCGCTTAATACTAGCTCTACATCACAAAACATACGCTACAATGATTCATTGTCCATCAAAAAATAGGAAACACCATTTTATGTCTACGTCTAGTCTCATTCTATTCAACAAGCCTTACGGCGTGCAAAGTCAGTTTAGAGATGACAGTAACAACGACCACACCACCCTATCGCAATACTTTACCGATAAGGCCTTGCGAGTTGCTGGTAGGCTAGATGCCACTTCAGAGGGCTTGCTGATTTTGACCGATGATGGTCGAGTTAATAAAGCAATTACTCATCCGCCAAAAGCCAATGCAGGGCGCAAACAAGGTAAAACTTATTTAGTACAAGTAGAAGGAACGCCTACTGCTGAGCAACTCAACAAGCTCAAACGTGGCGTGGTTTTAAAAGATGGTAAAACGCTACCTGCTGAGGTCAAACACGTCAGTGAAGATGAGCTACCGATGGTACTCTGGCAACGTAGTCCACCAATACGTGAGCGTAAAAGCGTACCGGACTCATGGCTAATGCTGACAATATATGAAGGTAAAAACCGCCAAGTCAGACGTATGACAGCGCACGTCGGTCTGCCTTGTCTGCGTTTAATACGTTGGTCAGTGGCAGGATTTGAGCTAGGTGATTTAGCTGTTGGGGAGTTTGTACGCGTTCATCTAACTAGCGAACACTGTCGTCAGCTAGGCATTTCTAGTTAGTTTAGATAGTTTTAAGCTTAGATACTGTTGATTAATTCACACTGTTTGGCTATTTAGCCACGAATATAAAGCTCTGACACTAATATATTACGACCTGTTAAACATAGTGTCTCGAATGGGTAAGGTTTATCTGCTAACATTCAGCACGTAATTGATTATGTATAATAAGTATTATCCATTTATCGTTTGGTTTTTTCACAATAGGGATATGTCATGATTGCTTCTCGTCGTTTTCTTTCGTTGGTCACTAGCATTTCTGCAGCGCTTGTATTGAGTGCCTGTCAGCCAACGACAGAGGACAACCAATCAAATCCTGCAGAAGAAACCTCACCACCAGTAACTGATATACCACATGCTGAGCATGACGATATGGCAGACGATACTCTAACAAATGACAGCGATAACAGTGTCAGCGATGAGTCTCAAATGAGCGATATGCTCAGAGACTATACGAGATCGATGACTAGAATGCATGACGAGATGATGATTGGTATGGGGTATAACGATCCTGATACCGCTTTCGCTAAAGGTATGTTGGGACATCATCGCGGCGCGGTAGATATGGCAAAAATAGAGCTCAAGTATGGCACTGATGAAGCGATGCGCCAACTTGCTCAAGACGTCATCACGGCACAGCAAGCTGAAATCGATGTCTTAAACAAGTGGTTGGCTAGCCATCCTGATGCTGCCAAACCTAAGCCAAATACTGTGGCGATGCAGCAAGCATATGCTAAAAGCATGGAAAATATGCATGGCGAAATGACTTTGGGTGTGGCTGATCCCGTGCCTGATATGGCATTTGCACGCGGTATGCTACCGCATCATATTGCCGCTGTTGATATGGCAAAAGTTCAGCTCGAATATGGGACAGATGAAGAGATGCGTCTGTTGGCGCAAGACGTCATTGATAACCAGCAAACTGAAATTGATGTGATGAAAAACTGGATTGCTGCGCTTGAGGCTGCAAGTAGCAACGAAGACGATAGTTCTGTAGATGAAAGTATTGAGCCTGAAACTACCGATAATAAGAATCCAGATAACTCAGATAATCTAGATAACAGAGCTAAAGAGCAGTAAACGTATATCTTCTCGCCAACCTCTGACCTATCGAGCATTTAAGTTGCTTGGACATATCTACGATATTAAAAGTTATTAAAAAACCCTCTTCTAAGCAGTATTGCTCGGAAGAGGGTTTTTTATATGGAAGGGTTTTTTATATGGAAGGGTTTTTCGTATGGAAAGGTATTTGATATAGCATCAAAGCTACCGCTTCATAACATTAAGCCATGTCTCCCAACCTGCCTCACTTTTTAATTGCTCATTATCATTCTCTAGAGTCTTATCTTCTTTTGCTAAGCGTAGGCTTACTTTATGAGGAGGTACTGCTCCAGTCATGCCAGTTGTCTCATCTCGCGGCTTCACTTTAGTTGTCGTTTCGGGTTGAACCTGAACACACATCAGCTCATCGCGACGGAATAAATAACATTCAACAGGGTGCGCTATATTAACCAAGGCGGTAAGTTGTTTCGTATCTGCTTTGATGCCGTCAATCGCGATAATAACGTCATGCGCTGAAATACCAGCTCTAGCCGCCAGACTATCTCGCATCACACGATTGACCTTGAGCCCAGCTGGCGTTTCGTTACATCGCATACCCCAAGGCACATGCTTGTCAGCCGTTTCTTTAGTATTCGCCTGTATTTTGACGCCGTTTGCCACTAGCAACGCTTCAATGGGCAGCTCTTCTACCCCATTGACATAACGGCGTTCAAAATCTTCCCATTCTGCTAGCGGCATAAACTGCTCAATGACTGAGCCCATGTCAGCACTACTGATACCAATTCGCTTACTGTCGTTCTGCTTAGCTTGAGTATAAAAAGCTTTGACCACATCAAACAAACGATAACGACCATCACTATTTTTGAGTAAGATTAGATCCAGACATAGAGCTACCAACGCGCCTTTATTATAGTAGCTGATACCTGCGTTGCCTGTATTTTCATCGGTACGATACAGCTTAATCCAAGCATCAAAACTTGATTCTGCTACACTTTGATTACCACGCCCTGGGGTCTGATAATAGCGATTGATTTGCTCGGCTAGCAGACGCAGATAATTGGCTTTATCAATCACACCTGACGCTTGCAACATAAAGTCATCGATATAAGACGTAAACCCTTCGAACACCCAAAGTAATGGCGTAAATGCTTCACGACGCAAATCGACATCGATCATGACATCAGGACGTACCGTCTTCACCCACCATGAATGAAAATACTCGTGACTGCACAAGCCTAAAAACCGCTGATAATCTGTACTTGGTAACTTTGGCTCATTAGTGCTGGGTAAGTCATTGCGCGGGGTGATAAGGCTAGTAGAGTTGATATGCTCAAGCCCACCATAGTCTTGACCGCTGGCAAAGGTCATAAAGGTATAATCGTTAAATGGCGCATCGCCTAACCAATCTACGTAGGTCTGACAAATCTGAGTAATATCCTGCTGCAAGCGACCTAGATTGGCATTCTGCTTACCCGACAGATAAAAACTATGATGTAGCGTCTGATGCTCATTATCATGAATGATAAAATCAAACTTTTCTTGTTCCGCGATTTCGAATGGATAATCAATCAGCTCGTGATAATTGGCTGCCTGTAACTTATAAAGGTGCTGACTGTTCGATGGCTGACTGTCTTTTTGCTGCTGATCAATCTGCAGGTGCGTAGCGTCCAACCCACAGGCCAACAGTACTTTGCTACTTTCTTTGTCTGCAAAAAATGTCTCGGGCACAATCAAGCTAACGTGGACAGGCGCTTGCTCTTGCCCTTCGACGGCGAGCGCAAGTGAGGTGAAATTACCGTAAAGTCGTTGCTGATCGACGTAGGCCGTACGCACAGACAAGTCATAGCAATAGACTTCGTACTCGACGATGACCCTCTGCCCTGCTTGCGCCGCTGGCAGCTGCCATGTATTTTTGTCGATTTTCTGCGCGCGATAAGTCTCTGGCTGCTCGTCACTATCCGCTGTTTGAGCCTCTACTATTTGATAATGTACCGCAGTGATGTTTCGAGCAAACTCGCGCATCAGATAACTGCCTGGTATCCACGCTGGTAACCAAAGCTGCGGCGCATCGATTACTGCTGTAAAGCTTAGTGATACATCGACCAGATGTTCAAAGAAACGGGCAAAATCAAATTGATAGCTTATATCAGCTATCGTTTTAGCCTTAGTAGCATTATGATTGGTTGAAACATTGCTCGCTAGTTGTTTAGTAGTGGTATTGGCAAATGCAGTCATCGTGTCTCTCATCCTTATTTTATAATTATGCTAGAAGTCCTGCTCTAAAAAAGCAACTCCTAAACCATGAATAGCCAATAGCTATGCATTAACTATAGAAAATAGCAGTTATTATTGTAAATTGTGGCATTAATTGGCATTTTTTATGTTTTTTGCCTTGAAAGTTATGTGGGCCATCTCAATTAAAGATGCTAACTGCTAAAGTTACTTTAATAAACTGATGATAATTGACTAATGACGTGGCCTTTTGGCTTGCAGATTGGCTTTTTTAGGTTTATTGCAACCGTATTTAATTTTTTACATAGATATATTTAGGATATTTTATGACTACTATCGCAAAAGACACTGCCGTCAAATTCAATTACACACTAAAAGACGACGAAGGCAATATCCTTGACCAGTCACCAGAAGGTCAGCCACTTGCTTATCTACATGGTCACAGCAACATTATCCCAGGCCTAGAAGCACAATTAGAAGGTAAGTCTGCTGGCGAAAAAGTTAATGCAGTCGTTGAACCTGCTGATGGCTATGGCGAATACCAAGAGCAAGCAGTACAGCACGTACCACGTGACAACTTCCAAGGCGTTGATGACATTCAGCCTGGTATGCAGTTCCAGTCAGAAGCTGGTGGCCAAGTAATGTTGGTTACTGTGACTGCTGTAAACGATCAAGAAGTGACTGTTGATGCAAACCATCCATTGGCTGGCAAGCGTTTGACATTCGATGTTGAAATCCAAGAAGTACGTGCAGCAACTGAAGACGAACTAAACCATGGCCATGTACATGGTGCAGGTGGCGTTGAGCACTAATCTCTTCTAGAGTGTAGTGAAAATAGTTAGATAATAAGTTATTAAATTTATCATCTAATCTAAAAGGCCAGTAGCCGATAAGGTTACTGGCCTTTTTTTATGCTTATCTCATGGTAAGTTTTGAATTAATATAAATATGCTCAACTTTAATACTATCTATTCAAAGAATCCGCTATAAACATTATTAATATCCAGACGTAACAAAGCCGCATAACGACAAGCGTCATGCGGCTTTTATTACCAACCATCCATGTTAGCGTTACGTGATACCTAATCCCGGGGTATCTCATAACTGACAGGCATCCAGCCTTATCATCCTTAATCAGCAAACTACTTATCCCTAGTGCGATCTTTAAGATACCAATCCCTAGTATCAATGAACCGTTTCGTTCAATCGTGCCGTACAGTTATAGTCGCAGATTGACCCTTCGTTGGTAAGAGGTCTAAACGTCAATCTATGTAAGCATATGCTTACATAGATTACGTAACGCTATAATAACTTCACATTATAGCTTCTCTTCAGGGCTAAGCATTGTCTTAGGTTCTGCACTGAGCATAAGGTAAGCTGCCTCATTGATGAACGCTTCATCCTCTGGCAATTCTGGACGCTCAGCGGCTTTCATACGGCTACGTTCTTCAAATTTTGCGTCCATCGCTGCCTGATAAGTGTTCCAGTTAGAGTACGGACGCTCACCAGTTGCGATAAGGCGCTTGTTTTCTGCTTCTAATGAGCGTTTTTCAATTAGCTGCATTTTAGCTCGGCGGCTATTGATATCTAAACGAACAGGTTTCTTTTCATCATCCATGTTACGAATATCATTTAGTGTCGATAGATAAGTAAACTGCGGGTCTTTTTGTTGGCGAATCTTAGACTGCTGATTGAGTGTCGCCAATGTATCACTGGTAAACTTCCCTTCAGGCTTATACGGCGCCGTTCTGATAGTGTCCCAAGGCAATGCTTTTTTCTGAGCGCGCTCGCCAAAGGTCGCATCGTCATAGATATTGACTAGCTCAACATCTGGTACGACACCTTTATTTTGCGTACTACCGCCAGTGACACGATAAAATTTACGCTGAGTTAAGGTGGCAGAGCCTAAAGCTAAGCTATCGAGCTGAATTTGCGCAGAGCCTTTACCAGTTGTCGTACTACCAACCACTAATCCGCGACCATAGTCTTGAATAGCAGCGGCAAAGATTTCACTGGCTGATGCCGATGCTAAGTTGGTAATAACCGACATTTTGCCATCATACAGCTGCTCGCCGCCATCGTTGTCGCGATATACTTGAATATTGCCGCGATTATCACGAATCTGTACTAGTGGTCCACTCTTGATAAAGAAACCTAGCATCTTGGCAACTTCATCTAATGAGCCACCAGGGTTATTGCGCAAATCAACCACTAGGCCATCGATATTTTGTTTGTTCAACTCTTTTAGCGCTTTTTCAGTATCGATACTGACGCTACGATAGTCTTCACCATTGCGACGCGCACGATAGTTTAAGTAAAAGCTTGGTATCTCAAGTACGCCAATACGCTTTGGTGTCTTATCAATATTAGGACGCTGCACTTCTACTACTCGCTGAGTGACGCCTGACTCTTCTTGCTGGATGATATCACGTACTACCGTGACTGTACGGGCGCTAGCATCCGGCGTGTTAGGTTGACGTAATTTCAGTGTGACCGATGTACCGCGTTTACCACGAATCAAGCTGACAATTTCACGCGTTGACCAACCAACCACGTCCGTCATGGTTTCGCCATCTTTTGCGATACCAACGATTAAATCATTGGGCTTAATCTGACCCGACTTAGCGGCTGGACCACCATCGACCAAAGTCACAATACGAGTATAGTCCGGATTTTTGCGATCTGGACGAATAGAGACACCTATGCCTTCTAACTGAAGGCTAGACTGGATTTGGAGTTCGGTCGCTTGAATCGGTGCATAATAATTACTGTGTGGATCATAAGTGAGCATCGCCGTATTTAAGATGGTTTCCATGATTTCATCATCTTTAAGACGCTTAAACTGCTCTTGTTGACGCGACAAACGATTTTGCAAAATCTCATTTGGTGTACGCTCATCGTTACGTACCAAGTCTTGCCCACGTGTGATATCTGGATTGCTTAAAAATACTTTCTCTTTGGCTTTTTCGTCTTCTTGACCGAGGGTAATGCTCATCAACTGGAACTTTAGCTGACGTTCCCAGTAATCGCGCTGCTCTTTTTTGGTTTTAAAATGGCCGAGTTTTTCGCGATCAAGAATGATTGTGTCGTTACCTGTCAAATCAATGTCTGTTTTGAGCATCTTGGTGGCCATCGCAAAGTACTCATTTGAGCGTTTGCGGTAACGATCAAACACCTCTACCCCTGCAGATAGATCACCTTGTTTTAGGCGAGCACCAAAGTCTTCAGCATGTTTTTTCTTCAGCTCATCGACATCAGATTGCAAAAACAACGTATGGTTTGGGTCAAGGCTATCAATATACATTGATAGGATTTCGCTACCAGTCTTGCTATCTAAAGGCTGATTGAGATAATGACTGCGATCCAGCAAAGCGGCTACTTGACGGGTGGTGACCTTTTGCTCAGGGGTCTGAACGAAGCTTCCTGTATTGGTCTCGGCGACTGCAGTACCGTAGCTTTGGGTCAGGATAATACCGGCAATGCCCACTGACGCTGCACTGAGTAACCACTGTGCTGGTTGTTTTTTCATCATATGTACCTAGTTATTTGAAGTTAATAGTATTGGGTAATTCACCAGAATTAGAAATGCTCAAATCTGTTATGACCTATAAATGCTGTGTTTTTTATTCTTATACTTTATGCATCATTAAATACTGATATATAGTCAAAAATCAATCAATATTATCATGCGCATAAATACTGAACTGTCTCAAACTGTATAAGCAATCTTACACGCTACGTCTATACATACCAAACTTTCTATCACTTTTATCATACATAGCAATTGAGGGCTATCAACATCGATTTGATGACTGAATTTGATGGCTATTAGCAAATTGATTTGACCCCAATAACCTGCCACATTATGCTCAATTAATAATAACTGTCATAATAAGATAGCCATAGATAATCATTCACCCTCATAATATAACCATATATAAAATAATAAGGATCACGCGATGTACGGCGTTTTAATGATAGATATCGATAGTACCGCTTTGACCGCTGAGGATGTCAGCTTGATTAAACAAGCACAGGTCGGTGGAGTAATATTGTTTGGTCGTAACGTCACAGATGCGGCCCAAGTCAGAGCACTATGCGACGATATACGTTATCACAATCAAGACATACTTATCGGTGTGGACCAAGAAGGTGGACGAGTCGCGAGGCTACGTGAAGGCTTCACGCCCCTACCTGCTATGGGACGATTGGGTGAGCTATTCAATCAAGACCCGAGCCAAGCACTTAGCTGCGCCTACGATTGCGGTTATTTAATGGCAGCTGAAGTGCTGGCTGTAGGAATCGATTTGAGCTTTGCACCCGTACTGGATAGAGATGGTATTAGCCAAGTCATTGGTGACCGCAGCTTTCATCATGAGCCACAAGCCATCACTGCGCTTGCAACACAGTTTATGCGTGGAATGAAAGCGGCTGGTATGGCAACCACTGGTAAACACTTCCCCGGTCATGGTGCCATCGCTCCTGACTCGCACGTATCAGAAGCCATCGACACGCGTAGCTTAGATGAAATCATCAATAGCGATATGCAACCTTTTGCTCAAACGCTACATAGTCTGGACGCTCTTATGCCAGCGCATGTGATATTTTCGCAGGTAGACGACAAGCCAGCAGGATTCTCTAAAATTTGGCTACAAGATATCATTCGAGATGAGCTTAAATTTGATGGGGTATTATTCTCTGATGATTTATCGATGGCAGGTGCAAAGGCGGCTGGTGATGTCAGTGCTCGCGTAAAAGCGGCCATTGATGCCGGTTGTGATATTGCCCTCGTATGCAACGACCGTGTGGCTGCTCATGAAGCTGCTAAAGCTGCGCAAGATTTGCCTTACCCTAACCAGCAACGTATCAAAACCATGCGCGGCAATATCCCAACATGGCAAGGCGATCTTGAGTCTACCTGCCAGCAATTTGAATACTGGCAGCAAGCCAAGCAAAATGTTACTCAGACTTTTTTTGATGCCCAAGCTGATGTTCAGACTGCTAAAGAATCGACAGACCCTACGCTGTATAAATAATAGCTTGTTTAATTGTCATTGAGTAGCATGCAAAAAACCGCACCTTTATAAGATGCGGTTTTTGTCATTTAACTACTACTGCGTAGCTATAATCAAAATAAGAACAAATAGATTAATTGGTTGGGTCTACCGCAGTACCTTGGGTAGCATCATCGCCATCTGGTAACAAATCATCGTTGTTACTATCTAATGGGTTCATATCTGGATCTAGCGAATCACTGTTTATCATCATGCCATCATTGGCGCTGACCACTTCGTCATTGACCATAAACTCAATACGGCGATTGCGGAAGCGACCTTGTTCGGTTGAATTATCCGCGATTGGTTCTGATTCGCCCATGCCTTTGGTCGTTAATTTACTGGCATCAACCCCTTTAGACACTAGGTACGCTTTCACTGACTCAGCACGCTCCTGAGACAGCTCCATATTATAGGTATCAGAGGCTTGACTGTCTGTATGACCGACAATCATCAGCTTCATATCAGGTACTTTGTTGATGATTTCTGCAGCACGGTCTAACAGCGCTTTATTGACTTCAGGTATAACCGCTTCATCTACTTGAAAGTTAATCACCTGAATACTCAAAGCGCGAGCAACGTCACGTGGATCTGGGTTATCACCCAGATTGGTCATCGCCACATCTGCAGCAGCCAGACTGTCATCAATCTCGCCTTGTAGGTCTAATGGACCTTCAGCTTGCACGGTCATGGCAGGAGCAGCTGCTTGTAGGTCAGCAACCAACTTGTCCAATGCGGCTTTATCAGGAGCATTGACAGTGATGTTATCGCCTTTGATAATCATACTCGCGTTCGGTACATTTTTGATAATTGGTAATATCGTAGCCAATTGAGCGGATGCTGGCATATCTACTGCAAAGTTATCATCAACGTCAGCACGGCATTTATTGGCTTCGTCACCAAATGCACCAGTCAAAGCATTCATGACATTGGTTTGTAATGTCTCATCACCTACGCTCATACGACAAGCATACAGCTCGCTATTTTCACCAGTTGCGATACTCAGTGATGCAGGCTCAATCGCGCCTGCAACCGCTAATGCCTCATTACTTTGCACCCCTTGCTGCACTGTGGCTGCTGGCGTTGCTACAGGTTCAGGGTTTTCTTGACAGCCTCTGAGTAGTGCCCAAGCCAATGCACCCAAGATAATCAAACCAATAATAGGTAGCAGCGCTTTCATAAAGCTCTCTTTTGGCTCTTCTTCTTTTTGTAGTGGCGCTGTACTGGTCGTATCAGAAATCGGTGTGCCAGCCGTAGTAGAAGTGGCAGCGACTGCACTAGCAGGCAAAACAGTACCCGCCCATGCAGGGATATGGTGTTGGTAGCTGTTCAGGTTGTCATTCAAAAATTGTGGAACGGGCGTGGTACCAGCTAAGCTTTTGATCTCATGAAAAGCCAGTGGCGCTGCCATCGCAATCAAACCACGCGAGGCAGTTGCATCGACATTGTGCTTGCCTGCCAGTTCACGAGAAATTTGGTCGCGGTGTGCCCCTTCTGTCCATACACGGTCATAAAAAGCATTGTCATCACGGGCAATGTTTTCATTGGCAAATCGGCTAAAAGTATCATTGTCTGCAAGACGAGCAGCAAAAATAGCATAAAACTGTTCTAGTAGATTTTTCTTAGCTGGGCTACGGTCATCTTCTAATACGGCTGGGCTGACGGTGCGTGTCAAATGGCTAATAATATCCATAATATGGCTCTCCCCTTAATTTTTATTTATATCATTCGTTTGCTCAAAAAGCAGCTGTATCATTCTTTTGTATTCAATCGTTATAGTATTAGGTAATCATGATGCCGATAAATTCATCAAACTACTTTATTTGGTTTTGATTATTATAAAATTCTTAAGCTGCTATTCACAGTCTGTACGTTGTTGTGCAAATGATACAGTAAGTAATGTTTCGGTTGGCACACGTAACTGTAGCTAAATTACATGAAAAGATAGGCCATATAAAAAGACACGCCATATGACACAGCGTGCCTTATAAAAAACTACCTAACTTGAGCTGGTTCAGCAACGATAACCGTGTTTGCCATCTCATCCACTTCTGAAGGTGAAAAAGGGCCTGGCGGTCTGGTCGTTTGATTATTCGAAGGAAAGTTGTTGGGAATATTACTCGCGCCATTGGTAGGCAGATTGTTGGGCGCGTTATTAAAGCTATTATTGTTAGGCAAAGGAGTTGGTATCACACGATCTCCATTATCATCATCTGATGCTTGGTAATCGCCAGAGTTACTATTTACCCCATTATTGTTGAATTGATCATTAATCCCCGCCCCATCATCTATAAACTGGTTATTTGCATTTGCCATATTGTTCGTAGCATCACCAATATTACTATTATTAGGTAACGGTAATGGTGCTGTACTCTCGACTACCATCGCTGGTACTAAACTTCGTATTTCTGTGACCAGTTTTTGCAGCAGCATATTGTCTGGCGCCTCCAGTGTGAGACGGTCATTTTGCACATGTAAACGCGCAAATGGTGTTGATCGTAGCATCGTCAAGACATTGGGCAGTGTCTCCGCAGGCATATTAGCGATTGTGGTTGTTACCCCGTCCTGTATGTTCAATTCACAAATACTTGCCTGCTCACCAAAGCTTGTATTAAGCGCCTGTTGCAACGTGCTTTGTAGCGCAGCATCGCCAACGGTCGCACTACAAGTGTACAAGTTACCGCCGTTGTCTACACCGACAATAAGCTCAACAGGAGTCGTTGTTGGTACAGGAGTCACGTGTGCTGGCGGTGGTTCAACAGGTACCGTGGCCACAGGTTCTACTGGTATTTCATTATTGGGTTTCACTAATAATGCCCATGCTGCTAGTGCAAGCGCAGCTAGGGCTACTATTAATAGAAACACACGTATTAGCAGATCGTTTCGTTGATTACGAGTACGCACCTGCGCACGCTTTAAGTTACTGTTTTCTGCCAGATGATAGGCTGCTGGATTGGCATGAATAGCATCACTATTGGCAATCGTATTGTCATCTAACGCTTCAGTGTTTGCGCGCTCAGCAGTTGATATTTGCTCTATACTTTCTGCATCAGTGTTCGTTATTGGTGTGTCTATGCCAGCTATGCCAGTATCTAAAGTAGCGTCATCAAGTCTATTCGATATGTCGTCACTTACTGGCACATGTACTGGTACATAGTCATCATCTGAACCAAAGCTTGTTTGTATTTGCTGACCAACGCCTTGAGTAGCAGTAATCACAGTGGCTGCCCAGATAGGCAAACATGGTCGTAAAGCAGCCTGTTTGTCTTGTAGAAATGCTGGCAAAAACTGTCCATTGGCCAATACTTTTAGCTCACGATATGCCAACGGGGTAGCACTAATCAGTAGTTGCTCAGTTGTCTGCTCATCAATGTGATGGGTGGCTGACAACTCTTGGATGATCGTCTCTTGTAGGATTTTATCTTGCCATATTTGTTCAAATAGAGGGCTTTCATTGTTGCTGCTAGTCATTACTTGATCAGTACGCAGCAGCTGTGAGTAAATTTGTGGCACAGCTAGGCGCGCGGCCAAAATAGCATAAAATTGCTCAAGTAGATTGACATAGGCGACATTATTGCTGTCATCATTACCCATTACAGCTGGGGTTACCGTTTGTTCTAGCTGGTCAATAATGTTCATAATCCACTGCCTCTATCAGCCTTATTTGAATGTGCAAAATCAAGCACTTATTTTATTTTAGTCCATGTCACTTGTGTATTTTGCTTCTTTGTCTAAAAGATTAATCTCAGCGCGGATGAATGAACACTACTCTCGTCTTTAACCTTGCTTTAAAAGTTTCACTTATGTTGCATGGTACACTGCTACATTATTCACTATAACCGCATAAAAAAGCATCGTTTTGTCACACAATAGGTATTCGCGTTATCGCAACTGCTGTTAGTATTAGTCTATTGCTAATGGTTAGTACTTAATACGGATCAGACGTCAAACTTACTTTTTAATCAGCCGTAACGCTTAGGCTTTGAATATTGTCATTTGTAGCTTGTCATTTGTAACATTGTCACATATCAGGCACGGCCTAAGGATTTTCCTTTGTTAAACCATACGACGCTTATTATCATTATTACCGTTATTGTCAGCTTATTGGCTTGGCAAAACAAGACGCTATTTAATCGACTGATTTTTTACCCGCCAGCAGTCAACAATGGGCAATGGGATCGATTTGTGACCCATGGCTTTATTCATGCTGATAGTATGCATTTGCTCTTCAACATGTTTACTTTGTATTTCTTTGGACGTGCTATTGAAGGACTATATCAGCCGTTTTTATTTGGCTACGGTTTTGTAGTCTTTTATGTGTTGGCAATTATCGTTGCCATGATTCCAAGTTACGTGAAAAATAAGAACAACGCCAGTTATTTGAGTCTAGGCGCATCAGGCGGCGTATCAGCTGTGCTGTTTGCTTTTATCCTGCTAGCACCATGGGAGAGAATTTACCTCTTTGCCGTGATTCCTATTCCGGCGATACTATTTGCCGTGGCTTATATATTTTATAGTATCTATGCGGATCGACGCGGTGGCTCAAATATCAATCACATGGCTCATATGTGGGGCGGTGCATTTGGCGTTATCGCTACGATTGTTTTGGAACCAAAAGTACTACCGCACTTTATCAATGCGTTACTATCACCAGGATTTTAGACATTTCTACGTATAGTAAAGCTATCACTTTAAAGACGGTTATACTCTATAAATACTATTTTGCGCAGGGTACACTTCTACATTTGAGATTTAGTAATACATTATGATTATAGATATTATCGGTGATATACACGGTTATGCAGACAAACTGATCGGTTTGCTGCATCAGTTGGGCTATAAGCATAACGGTCAGCATTTCGTGCCACCGACAGGTCATAGGGCTTTGTTCATTGGTGATTTGATCGATCGTGGTTCGCAGCAATTAGCCACGTTAGAGATTGTCTTTGCAATGCTAGATGCCGATGTAGCCGATGCAGTGATGGGCAACCATGAATATAATGCGCTGGCCTATGCCACGCGTGATCCTGATAATACTAGCCAGTATTTACGCTCGCACAATGATATCCATAGACGCCAACACGAGGCGTTTTTGGCAGAGATACCATTTGGCTCAGAGCAACATGAGTACTGGTTGCAGCGTTTATATGAAATCCCATTATGGATTGAGACCGACTACGCCTGCTTTGTACATGCTTGCTGGGATACAGATAGCATGGCGATACTAAAGCCCCTTCTGACTGACGATAACTGTCTGACTCTAGCAGGTCTAATCGCAACGGCTAAAGAAAATACCGTTGCCTTTGACGCTTTAGAGCGAATGTTAAAAGGGGTTGAAACAGGCCTACCTGATGGCATTGTGATGGTAGACAAAGAAGGTACCGAGCGTACGCGAGTGCGAGTACGCTGGTGGCTAGATGAGCTAAATACACGTACCCTGCGTGAAGTGTCTCGTGCTCCATCGTCCGCATTGGCACAAATACCGCCTGATGCGTTGGCTAAAAATATTGACTTTGCCCTTAAAACTCACAAGCCTGTGTTCGTCGGGCACTATTGGCTCACTGGTACACCTGAGCCACTCAGTCCACAAGTTGCCTGTACTGACTACTCTGCAGCAGTAGATAGCGGCTATCTAACGTGCTATCAACTGGATACCGAACAACCATTACCATTGACAGTCAATCACTTTGTTCAGCATTATCACGATGAAAAACATATATAAAATCGTGATATCAATGCAATTAGCGCCATACCAGTATTAAAAGTCAAACTTGGCTTTACGACCATAGCTAAATTTTTGTATGATGGTCTTTTTGAGGATATCCAATCATGAGCACCACGAATACTGCTGCTAACCAGAACGGCCCAATCATCTCTCCTGCTGGTCAGCCAAAAGTCGGCATTATCATGGGTTCGCAGTCTGACTGGGCAACTATGAGTGCTGCTGCGCAATTGCTTGCAGACTTTGACATTGCTTTTGATTGTGAAGTTGTCTCTGCACACCGTACGCCTGACAGATTATTTGATTATGCCAAAAGCGCAAAAGATAATGGTCTACAAGTGATCATCGCTGGTGCAGGCGGTGCCGCTCATCTGCCGGGTATGTGTGCCAGTCAAACACCGCTACCTGTCTTTGGTGTCCCCGTAAAATCATCTATGCTGAGCGGTTGGGATAGCCTACTGTCTATCGTACAAATGCCAAAAGGCGTCGCTGTTGGTACTTTGGCGATTGGTGCTGCTGGTGCTTATAACGCCGCCCTACTTGCAATTCAAGTACTGGCATTGCATGATGATACGATTGCTACTAAGCTCGATCAGATGCGCCAGTCTCAGACTGAGACCATTCTCGCCAGCCCAACACCAGGTATTATCAATCCTTAGGTAGATATAAGTCGATCGGCTTTTATAGCAGCGTCTTTTATATTGATAGCCTAACGATTAAAGTTATCAATATATATTTTTAAGCAATTCCGAGTAGAGATAAGGTGCATACAGTGCACCTTTTCCTATTTTCACCCATTGAGTTTTAGATTTTAATAGACCAAACATCTTATTCACCTTTATTCAAAGAGCCTGCCATGACTACAGCAAACGCTTATCCTGTTACCCAAACCATTCGTACCATCGGTATTTTAGGCGGTGGTCAGCTTGGTATGATGCTTGCCGAAGCCGCCATGCCACTGGGTTACCAATGCGTATTCTTAGAAGACAATCCAGAATGCCCTGCCAGCTTATACGGTCGTGTCTTTCATAGCGATCAATTAGAAGACTTTATCGCAGCAGCGGACGTCTTTACGTTAGAGTTTGAAAACACGCCAACGTCTACTGTTGAGCAACTGGTTAGCTTGTCAAAATCTGGTAGCAAGCAAGGCATGTTCCCACCGCTGATTGCGCTTGATATCGCCCAAGATCGTCTAAAAGAAAAGCAGATGTTCAACACGCTTGATATTGCAACCGTGCCATTTATGGAAGTCAATTCTGAAGCTGAGCTCAAGCACGCTTGTAAAGAATTAGGACTGCCTATCGTTCTAAAAACCAGCCGAGGTGGTTACGATGGCAAAGGACAGTTCGTTATCAAGCAAGACAGTGATATTAAAACTGCTTGGCTAGATTTAAAAGACGCAGTCAGCGGTAAAGGCTCACTTACGCCAACACCTGCGCCGTTAATTGCTGAAGGTTTTATTAACTTTAGCCGTGAAGTGTCTATCATTGCAGCAAGAGCGCAAAATGGTCAGGTACGCTGTTACGATTTGGTCGAAAACCATCATCACAACGGTATATTAGCCAAAACTCAAGCACCTGCTGTTGGTACGAGTCACCTGTTCCAGCAAGCAACAGATGCTATCACTAAAGTCATGAACCATTTGGATTATGTCGGTGTTATGGCGCTTGAATTATTCGTCACCAAAGATGCTCGCGGTCATAATGCGATATTGGCGAATGAGATCGCACCACGGGTACACAACTCTGGACACTGGAGTATCGAAGGCGCTATTACCAGTCAGTTTGAGAATCATATCCGTGCCGTGGTTAATTTACCATTAGGCGATACAGATAACGTGCATCCTGCGATTATGGTAAATGTGCTGGGTCAATATCCTGATATCAGTGCAGTGCTAAATATCGATGGCGCTCATTATCATAGCTATCATAAGGCTGAGCGTGACGATCGTAAGATTGCTCATATCACCTTGATGCCTAATGACGTGACTGATTTAGAGCCTGCTATGGCAAAATTGGTTGCTATCTTGCCAAACAAGGTTGGTCTAGATAAAGAGTATACAAGCTTGGATACTCAGCCTAGTAAAGCAGACGTCGATACTAAGAGTAATGCTAAAAACAGTGTTCAGAACAGTATTCAAAATGATGCCACAGCTGATGAACTAGACAATAAAGACAGCCAAGCAGGCAGCCTGACTGCTACTCCTTCAGCAAAAACTGAGAAGGCCAAAAAATAATGCAGATATGGGTGGATGCAGATTCGGTACCATTGATTGCCAAAGACTTGATTATTAAAACGGCTGAACGTACCAAGACCATGGCTATATTTGTGGCCAATCAGCCGATCAAGCTACGCAAGTCGCCCTTACTTGTTATGACTGTCGTGCCCTCAGGGTTCGACAAAGCGGATGATTATATCGTCGAGCAGATACAAGCTGGTGACTTGGCTATCACTAGCGATATCCCATTGGCCAATGATATTTTGGATAAAGGTGGTATGGTATTGACGACGCGCGGCGTAGTCTACGATAAGAACAACATCAAGCAAAAGCTCAATATGCGCGACTTTATGGATACTATGCGCGGTACTGGCGTCCTAGAGTTACAGGAGATGAGCGGTCAGAAACCCTACGGCGATCGAGATAAAAAAGCCTTCGCCGACGGGCTTAATCGCTTGGTTCGTTAGTGCTTTTTATCGTTTTATCTGACGCCTACCCATCCTGTCTTCTATTAAATAACATTATCTAGCCAACGTTTGCTTCCTTGCAAACTGTATACACTCTATAACCAAACACTATTCAATCAGCACGCTTTATAACGAAGCATGCTACCTATCTTTGTTACTCTATATTCGGTTTTTAAGATAAACAAACTTACTGAATAATTCAAACAATAGCATTTAAATAAGAATAGGAATGATTATGAAAATTTTAGTCGTTGGTGCAAGTGGTCGAGTGGGCGGAGATTTGGTTAAGCAATTATTGGCTGATGACCATCAAGTTATTGGCACGACTCGTCAGAAAGAAAAACTATTTGATAATGACAATTATACCCAGCTAGATTTAGACATTACAGCCAGTAAAGAGTCTATTGAAAAACAACTGGATCAGGACATTGAGGCTGTTTACTTTGTTGCAGGGTCTGGTGGTAAAAACGTCTTAGAAGTTGATTTGCATGGTGCTGTAAAAACGATGCAAGCGGCACAAGATAAAGGCATTAAACGTTATATTATGCTGAGCTCAGTCTTCTCATTAGAAACTGATAAATGGGATGAAAACCCAGGTATTGCGGACCTAAAAGAATACTACATCTCTAAACACTACGCCGATCACTGGTTAGTGAATAACAGCTCGCTTGATTACACTATCGTACAGCCAGGCGCACTAAAAGAACGTGCTGGTACAGGCAAAATCACTATTAATGATACAAGTTCTGGTGAGAATGCCATCGAAGATGTAGCGACAACGCTAGCCGCGGTGCTAACCGCAGATAACACGATAGGCAAAGTCTTCAATCTACAAAATGGTGATATCGATATCAATGAAGCAGTTGCTACGGTATAAATAAATTTAGTATTAGCAAAATTGGTTGTAGACGCTAGATTTTAAAAGCAGCCAATACAAAAGGTCGTTATCGAGTCGCCAATATCTAATTGGTAAATCGGCAACGACCTTTTTATTATGTATTTAGATTACAGCTAATCTAAAGATGCTCATTCAATTATGCTTGCCCACTGGGAAAAGGGATGACTTCTTCTAAGCTACTTGCACCTGTTAAAACCATTAGCAATCTATCCATACCAACTGCGATACCGCTACATGGCATCAAATCATTGGATGCGGCTAATAGATGCTCATCAATTGGCATTTGAGGTAGGTTATGACGCGCACGTAATTGATTGTCTTGTGCAAAACGGTCGCGCAGTGCTTGACCATCTGCTAATTCATCATAAGCATTGGCGATCTCAACGCCATTAATATACAGCTCAAAACGTTTCGCAATTTTATTACCGTCTTTATCCATAGCGGTTTTCGCTAACGCAGCGGTCGCAGGTGGATACTCTATAATTAATGTCGGTAAATCATGACCTAGGTTTGGCTCTACGGCATGACTGAATAACAAATCCAACCAGCTCTGACGACGGTTTTCTTCGCTATCATCAGCATTATTAAAATCAAATCCGGTCAAACCCATATCTTCTGCCACGGCTTGCAATGCAGTTAAACTCGCTGTCAACGGATGTATGCCCACAAAGTCCATAAAGGCATCGACATAGCGATAATGACTCATCACAATTGAATGACCATAGAGCGTCTCCAACAACTCATTAAGCTCAGTTGCCATCTTGTCCAGACTATAATTAGGTTGATACCATTCAAGCATCGTAAATTCAATATTATGACGCGTGCCTATTTCGTTATTACGAAAGACAGGACAAATTTGATAAATAGGTACTTGCCAGCTTGCTAATAAACGCTTCATCGCAAACTCAGGCGAGGTATGCAAATAATAAGTGCGTGGACGGTCTTGATAGGTCACATGAGCTGCTACAGACTGCAAAAAAGTGTCTGTATTGCCTGCTTGGGATAATAGCGGTGTTTGCACTTCTAGCACTTGTCGACTGGTAAAAAACTGACGAATATTGCTGACGAATTGCGCGCGCTGTTGTGCCATCGCAAGTGTCATGGTTGGTGCGTAGCTAGGCTTAGAAGTAATAGGGTGCGAAGAAATGTTGTTTGCTTGAGTCATTGGGCTCTACTGTGACTGATGAATAATTGGTTGCTCAGTATCTTATTTAATTAAAACTGCCACTCACGGCGCAGGTGGTAATCACGTCTCAAACCGTCGAAGTCAGCACCGTTTACTTGCCCATCAACTGCTTTATTTCGCAACGAGGTATCATCCTGCATGATGTCATAAAACTTTGGCAGTCTGTCTGGATATGATTTTAATTCAGACCATAAGAACATATTTAGCGGTAGCAGATTGGACATAGATTGAGCTGGAGGTATCGATAATTTTTCGCACAGTGCATCATAAATGATTTGTGTGCCACGCAGCTTACCTTCTAGCGTATAGCCAGCGATATGCGGTGTGGCAATAGCAAGTTTAGATAGTAAGCTTGCTGCGACTTCTGGCTCATGCTCAAACACATCTAGCACCACTTGACGGCCAGTACACTCAATATCTGCTTCAAGCGCGCTTTCCTCAATCACAGGCCCGCGCGCACTATTAATCAATATCGTATCGGCAGGCATCATTGCCAATGCAGCTGCATTAATCAGATGACGTGTTGGGTAATCACTACCTTTAGGATTCGTCGCATTCTTCTCATTAGTCAAAGGCACATGCAGACTAACTACGTCACTTTGGCTAAGTACCTGCTCCAAGCTAGCATTGTTAGTTTTAGAGGCTGGCAACAGGGGATCATAACCTAGCACCTGCCAACCCAGATCATAGGCATATTGAGCAAGTGTACTGCCGATATTGCCAAGGCCAATGATACCTAAGGTTAATGACGCCGACTGCTGCCAATATTGCGGACACAAAGTAAAAACAGCCGTCAACACATACTGAGCCACAGAATGCTTGCTACAACCAGCCGCATTGGCAAAAGTGATATTGCGAGACGCTAGATAATCTTGATCTACATGGTCGGTACCAATAGTCGCAGACCCAACAAACTGCACGCTGTTATTGTCAGCCAATAGCGCTTCATTTACTTTCGTCACAGAGCGTATCAGCAGCACATCTGGCTGTACTTCGGTAAGTAGCGCTGCATCAATATCTCGACCAGCGACAGTAATAATCTCAACCGTATGCTCAGTCAGCTGACCAAGCGTAGAATCATTAAAAAAATCATTCAGACTGGCGATGTTGCTGTCCGCTAAAATAGTGATATTTTTAATTGTACTTAACTTATCGATTTTATTATTCGTCAACTCTGCCATATTCTCATTTGTCATTATTCATCGTCTCTATCGATAATTTTTTACATCGTATTTGCTAGCGACTCATTATTCCGGTCCATGCACAGGATCTATCGCACGAGAGTCAGAAAGCATCACCTCTTGCTGAGCAAATATCTCATTCTTATGCTGCGATATCCACTCGCGCCATACTGCAAGCCCGATAGCCAATACGACAGGCCCAATAAACAAACCAACAAAACCAAACGCTGTTAGACCACCTAATACACCAATAAAAATAATGATAAAAGGGATTTTGGTCGCGCCGCTAATGACGATAGGACGAATCAAATTATCCACCCAGCTAATTACCAGTACACCCCATAGTGCCAATCCAATACCCTCTGCAGTATGTCCTTGGCTCAACAGCCAAATCGATACCCCGCCCCAAACGAATGGCGTGCCAAACGGAATCAAGGCAATAATAAAAGTAACAATGGTCAATAAAATAGGACTTGGTGCACCAGCGAAGTAATAGCCGATACCTGCCAGTGTCGCCTGTGCCAACGCTGTTAAACCAATACCGTAGACTACGGCACGTGTGGTTGTACCTACAGAATCGATGTAACCGTCGATGCGATTGCCGATGATGTTACGCAGCGCTTGACGAATCTGCCGAACCAGACTGGTGCCATCTCGGTAAAAGAAGAAGAGCGTCATTAATGCCATACCGAGTTTAGCTAAACTACTGAACACCACATCAAAGGCTATTTTGCCATAATATAAATGCGACTGAACCCAAATGCGAAAAGCTTCTAGCGTTCCTTCTGGGTTTTTATTGATACGCCACAGTACGTCTTTGACTTGCTGACCGATGATAGGCAAATCTTTGAGGGAGTCAGGCACATCTAAGTAACCTACCTTGATACGGTAAATCAAATTACTGATTAAACTTAAAGCTTCTTGCTGCAAGATAAACACACCGATAACCACTGGCACACCAATTATCAGTGAAATACTCACCGTCATAATAGCGGCGCTAAAGTCTGGGCTTAGCTTTACCTTTTCATGGAAGAAATTATAAATAGGAAAGGTCACATAGGCCAAAATCGCTGCCCACAGCGCTGGCACAATAAAAAATTGCACCACTTGAAAACACAATACGAACAGTACCACTAGCAACGTAATTGCCAATAAGCGCTGAATAATAAATTCTTTTGTCCAGTTTTCAATCATAGCGTATAAACCAAAAGCGGACAGCAAACGATAGTTTTGCTGGCGAGTTTATAAATGTGTGATGAATATCAGCTCTTAGACACTGTCTGTAAGCCATATCCATTAGCGAGAATTGCGAATCATACAAAAAAGCATTGGGTCGGACTTATGAAATCATATAACGATTAAGTAATATGGCAATTAAATAGTATGACGATTAAATAGTATGAATGTGCCCAGTTCCATACCGCGAATTCAAAGCCCTTTCTCATTATAGATAAAATAATAAAAATGCGGTTAGCACGCTTTATTATGCAATAAAGCATGTGAATTATATAACGCGTTGTTGTAATCTTTACTTACAACTTTGTCTATGCAAGCTTACTAGATGGCGACGATAATGACTAGCGCATAATGCATGAATTTAGTGTGTAAAAATGATGTATTGAAAACTGCTTTTATGTTCAGCTTTTAAACTGTTATCTTATAAGGGAATCCACTGGTGCGTTCTATTTGTCGCGACAATTGATGTTATACTAAAGCAATTATTTTAAGCTTTTCAGTAGACCTCTTGCAAAAGTAGCAGAGGGAATTAAAATAAGAAGAACATTCATCGTTGTCTAGGAACCATGCCAAACAT
>NZ_JASMRK010000026.1:0-41683 GCF_041431295.1 Psychrobacter sp. Arc9
ACTATGATAGTCTTACTGAGTCAGACAAAGCTGCCTGACTCAAGCAATCCACTCTCCGATATAGTCGGGGCGGTTCACAAAATTTCAGGCAGCACCCTCATACATTTAAGCGTCGGTATGAGCTGGTAGTTTACTAGCCAAAACATCTACTTTTTCAATAGACGGTGGCTCTGAAAATAGCTCATCGGCCTGAGCCATCAAAGCAGCTGCAACTTTGCCAGATAAATGTGCTTGGCGACCCGCCTCATCAGGAAATGCATCAAAAATACCAAATGTTGTAGGTCCAAGACGTAGGCCAAACCACGCAACTGTCGCAGGTTCTTCCATTACAATAGGTAAACCGGCTTTAAGGAAAGCTTCCACTTCGTCTTCTTTACCCGGTTTAGCTTCAAGACGGACATATAAAGCTGTTTTAAGCATGACTAAAACTCCACAATTGATTAGAATGAAAACTGATTCTGACATTGCTAATGTATACATGTCAGAAAGTTTTGTTGTATAAAAGTTAAAAAAAATTTCCCCATAGCTGAGCCAAAATCTGGGTTTTTATTTCGACATAATGCTATTGTTGCAGAATTGCACCACATTCCACATTGTCTTCTAATGCTTTTTCAATCGCTTGCGTCTGACCTTTGATCTTTCTGACACGTAGAAGAATCTTTTTTTTGTCTTCAACCTGATTAGGCATCAGACCTCCTTATTTCTAGCATTAATACTAATGTACCCCATAGTATAAAAAAGGAATATTTTTTATAAACCTTAAAAATTTAGGTAGTGTTTCAAAAAGTATGCTGAGATTAAATGAAGTCACTATTGGCTCTGCAACTGGATGCCATAATTAACTTTCCGAATCTTTACAATAACTTATAAAATTGGGTAACCGGAATATCTGGTTGATTTATTAATTTGCACTCGGCATTAAAGGCTATTATCTCAACGGAATATCTGGTTGAAATTCGGTCGAAACTTTATCGTTACAACCTACCGCATGACACCCGCCTGCCTCAGTTGTTTTACATCTTTTCGGGGCGGTGCGCCGAATAAGCGGCGGTACTCCCGATTGAATTGAGAAGGGCTTTCATAACCCACAAACGAGCTGGCGGTTCCTGCATCGACATTTTGGTTGAGCATCAATTGCCGAGCCTCTTGCAGCCGCAGTTGTTTTTGAAACTGAAGCGGGCTAGTGCCGGTAATGGCTCGAAAATGCTGGCGAAAAGTGGATTGGCTCATGTGTACGTAGGCTGCCAACTCCTCCACTTGTAGTGTTTGTGCGAAGTGTTGCTTTAGCCAGGCAATGGCTTTTGTGATCTGATGGCTTGGCGATTCCGTGATCAGGAAATTTCTGAGCTGCGATCCGAGTGGGCCTGCCAGCAATCGCACTATAATTTCCTCTTTAATGAGAGGTGCTAGCTTGGGAGCTAACAGCGGTTCGCTAGTCAGCCTAACCAAGCGTGTAAGTGCATCTATCATGAGATCATCTAGCGCTGCCACCGTAATAGGCTGAGAGGTGGAGTTTCGCTGAAGAGGAGGTAAATCCATTTCCGAAGCCGCCTGAACGATAGTTCGTACGTCCATAGTTAACATAAGGCCCAGGAAAGGGTCTTTGATTCGAGCCTGGGTAATGTGAGAGATCACAGGTAGGTCGATCGTCGTGAGCATACAATCTCCTCTACCGTATTCGAGCAGTGCGTCTCCCAGCATGACTTGCTTGCCACCTTGTGCCACTACCCCCAAGCCCAGCGTATAGATACAGTGCACAGGCTCCGTTGGGGTACGCCTCCGATGGAGTGAAAGCCCTGGTATAGCCGTGGCGTAGTCACCATCACTTTGGGCAATAGTTTCAATAGTGTTGGCCAACGTACCAATCGGAGAGGATCCGTTGTTATAAGCCACATAGTGTTGCTGCATGCCTAGCGTCCATATCATCTAAGTATCAACAGTATAACACTGACCAACACCTCATTTTCTTGTTTATGATTAGCATTCGTCGTTTTAGGCAATGATGCGCTTGAATTTGGCAACTCCAGAGACAGTTACCTGGTTATGATGAGGCACTATCAGTAATCAGTCTCGGGGTAGCCAATGCCTTCTCTCTTCTCACCATTCAATCTCAAGCGAATTACGCTGAGAAACCGTATCGCAGCCTCGCCTATGTGCCAATACCAGGCCCAAGACGGGTTCTTGAACGAATGGCACAAGACTCACTACACCATGCTCGCCCGTGGTGGCGTGGGTTTATTGGTCGTCGAAGCCACAGCCGTCTCCCCGGAAGGCCGCATTACCCCAGGCGATGCGGGTCTGTGGAGCGACGCTCAGGTTGAAGGCTTCGCGTCTGTTGCGCAATCGATCAAATCCAACGGTGCCGTACCTGGTATTCAGCTCGGCCATGCCGGTCGTAAGGCCGGTTGCACGCCGCCTTGGGAGGGGGGCGCTCCGTTAGCGAAAACCGACCCGCAAGCATGGCAACCCGTGGCCCCGAGTGCACTGTCCTATATGCCTGAGTCACCACACCTACCCATAGCGATGACGCTCACTGACATTCAACGAACCCAGCAGAATTTTGCGGACGCCGCCCGACGGGCCTACGAAGCGGGTTTTGAATGGCTAGAGCTGCATTTTGCTCACGGCTTCCTGGGGCAGAGCTTTCTTTCCCAGCACTCTAACCGCAGAACCGACCACTACGGTGGGTCGCTGGAAAACCGTGCCCGCTTTTTGGTGGAGACCGTCACAGCGGTTCGCAATGTCTGGCCGAATGACTTGCCCTTGACCATACGACTTGGAGTTACGGAATTCGATAACGGTACAGAACACTCGTTTAGCGAAGCCCTTCAAGTGCTGCGCTGGTTCAAAAGCCTGGGTGTGGATTTGGTTGATGTCGGACTTGCGCTATCGACACCAGACGAGCAGGTGCCGTGGGGGCCCAACTTCATGGTGCCCTATGCAGAACGGGTTCGCGCCGAAACCGGGCTGGCGGTAGGCACAAGCTGGATGATCACCCGTGCCAAAGATGCCGACGCGTTTATCCGAGACGAACAGGTGGATGTGGTGTTCTTCGCCCGTACGCTGTTGGCCAATCCGCACTGGCCGTTCCAAGCGGCCCGAGATATGGGAATTGAACAGTCTGAGGTAGTTTTACCTACGCCCTACGCTTTTTGGCTACAAAACTGGACATGTTAAACGACGCAGATTCAGTACTGATTGGCTTGGTGACCCGAGAGAATTTTAACACTAACTAGGAAATAAAGAGGTGATGATGAATACCCAACCAAAGACTGCTCGAGTGGCGGTGATCACTGGCGCATCGTCAGGAATCGGTGAAGCAACGGCCCGTGCCCTAGTGGCAGATGGCCATCAAGTAGCGTTACTGGCTCGGCGTGTTGACCGCCTTCAAGCCTTAGTCGATTCGCTCGGCGACGCCGCCATCGCGATTCAGGCAGATGTCACTGATCGTGACTCGATCGTTGCGGCGGCCGAACGTGTCCAGCGTGAGCTGGGTGGGGCTGACATCCTTATTAACAATGCGGGCGTCATGCTCACTGCGCCGTTTAGTAAGGAACAGCATGCAGAGCACCGCCAAATGGTAGAGGTGAATCTTCTTGGTGCAATGACCGTCACCGACGTGTTCCTTGAACAGCTACGCGCTAACGGTGGCGGAGATTTGGTCAATATTTCATCGGTCGCTGGTCGTATAGCTCCTGCCGGTTTTGCTGCCTATTCGGCTACAAAATGGGGCATCAACGGCTGGTCAGAGTCACTGCGCGTCGAGCTTCAGCCTGACATTCGAGTAATGGTTATTGAACCAGGCGCTATTGCTACTGAGCTGGCGGATCATATTACTCATGATGACAGCAAAAAAGCAGCTAAAGACTCTCTGGATTGGGCCATTCCTGCCCAAGATATTGCCGAAGTCATTTCGTTCGCTATCAGCCGTCCGCAACGCGTGACGTTAAACGAAATTCTCGTACGTCCCACGGTCCAGTATATGTAAAACCACTTCTAGTGAGGTTAAATTTATGAACAACAGTGAAAGCGTTACTAAGCAAACTGAATCAAACATCGCAAATCCTGACCGCCGTAACTTAATAATCAAGGCCGCCTCGCTCGGGGCCGGTCTCGCGGTAGCGACAACATCATGGGCGGCATCGGACAACCGAAAAACAGGTGATGCAGTGAGGGCTCCATCTCACTCAGGAGAGTCCGGTATGCCTACCCGGCATCTTGGAGATTTAGCCGTGTCTGCGCTGGGCGCGGGTTGTATGAGTATTAGTGCCAACTACGGTCCACCGGCAGATAAAAACCAAGGTATAGAAACTCTCCGTACGGCTTACGAAAAAGGGGTTACGTTTTTTGATACAGCTGAAGTGTACGGGCCGTATACCAATGAAAAGCTAGTTGGTGAGGCTGTAGCACCGTTCCGCAACAAGGTCGCCATTGCGACTAAATTTGGTTTTGACATCAAGAACGGAGGGCTTAACAGTCGTCCCGAAAACATCAAACGAATGGTGGAGGAGTCACTCGGGCGCCTGAGAACGGATCGCATTGATTTGCTTTACCAGCATCGCGTTGACCCATCGGTCCCAATTGAAGAAGTGGCAGGGGCTGTTAAAGACCTGATTAATCAGGGAAAGGTGCTTCACTTCGGGCTATCAGAGGCAAGTGCAACGACTATCCGCCGAGCGCATGCCGTTCATCCGTTAGCTGCCGTGCAGACCGAATATTCGTTTATGGAGCGCAGTCCAGAAACAAACGACGTTCTTGCCATTTGTGAAGAATTAGGCATCGGCTTCGTCCCCTGGGGGCCAGTAGGCATGGGCTTCCTGCCTGGCAAGATGTGGGCCAATACGAGCTTTGATCCCCAAACGGATCTTCGCGCTGGCTTTGATCGATTCTCCGAAGAGAGCCTAGCTGCCAATCAACCCGTCATTGATGTGCTTTGGAAGCTAGCAGAACAGAAGCGCGTTAGTCCTTCGCAGATCGCACTTGCTTGGCTGTTGGCACAGAAGCCCTGGATTGTTCCCATTCCCGGGACACGGAATGTTAATCACCTGCATGAAAACTTGGGTGCTCTCAATGTAGAGCTCACACCTACCGATATTCGTGAACTGGATGCCGGGTTTGCAAGGCTGACAGTGCACGGTGGCCGAATGAATGAAGCTCAAATGCAGCTAGTTGACCAAACATAAAAGCGACCAACTACAGAGCATGTGAATAAGATATGCAGTTGAAGCTAAGAGGGGTATAAAGCAAATACTATACGGTGCCTACCGCATGACCGAAATGCCCGACAACATCCTGCACTTGCCTGAATATCTGGTGCTGGGCTACAAATCCAACGACGACGATATGCATTTCCAGGTGAACGCGCCTGATCCCATCGCCTGTGAGGAATGCGGCGTACAGGGTGAGTTCGTGCGGTTCGGCAAGCGTGATGTTCCCTATCGTGATTTGCCCATCCACGGCAAGCGAGTCACGCTCTGGGTGGTCCGCCGCCGGTACGCCTGCCGAGCCTGCAAGACCACCTTCAAGCCCAAGCTTCCGGAAATGGTGGACAGTTTCCGCATGACGCTTCGGCTGCATGAGTACGTGGAGAAAGAATCCTTCAATCACCCCTACACCTTCGTGGCTGCCCAGACCGGTCTGGACGAGAAGCGGTACGCGACATCTTCAATACCCGCGCCGCGTTTCTGGGGCGCTGGCACCGCTTCGAGACGCCCCGCATTCTGGGCATCGACGAGCTGTACCTGAACAAGTGCTACCGCTGCATTCTGACCAACATCGAGGAGAAAACTCTGCTCGACCTGTTGACTGCCCGCCGTCAGGACGTGGTGAGCAATTACCTGATGAAAATGAAAGACCGCCAGAAGGTCGAGATCGTCAGCATGGACATGTGGAATCCCTACCGGACAGCGGTCAAGACGGTGCTGCCACAGGCCCGCATCGTGGTTGATACGTTCCATGTGGTGCGCATGGCCAACTATGCCTTGGAGAAAGAGCGCAAGGGCATCAAAAAGGAGCTGAAACCCTCCCAGAGCCGAACCCTCAAGGGAGACCGGAAAATTCTACTGAAACGCGCCCACGAAGTCTCAGACCGGGAACGGCTCATCATGGAGACCTGGACAGGCGCATTCCCTTAACTGCTGGCCGCCTACGCGCACAAGGAACGCTTCTACGGCATCTGGGACGCCATCACACGGCCCCAGGCAGAAGTCGCTCTGGACGATTGGATAGCCAGCATCCCGAAGGGACAGAAGGAAGTCTGGAGCGATTTGGTCAGGGCGGTGGGAAAGTGGCGCGAAGAGATCATGACCTACTTTGAGACGGGCATGCCCGTCACCAACGCTTACACGGAGTCCATCAACCGACTGGCCAAGGACAAGAACCGGGAGGGACGTGGCTACTCCTTCGAGGTGATGCGGGCACGAATGCTCTACACCACGAAGCACAAGAAGAAGGCCCCAACTGCGAAGGTCTCTCCGTTCTATAAGAAAACCATCGGTTACGGTCTGCCGGACTTAGCCGAGGAACTCAACTACGGGGTCGATCTATCAACCATCTGAGGGCGGTAACCGGTTAGTGGGAAAAATTTACCTCATCAACCATTAAATCCGTATACCCATAAAATTAAACTTCTGACATACTCCCCCCCACTTTCGACTAACTCTTTACGAAACAGGTTTCTCAGAGATTTTAAAAGCAAAAGCTCTTAGGCGACTTTCTCACAGATTTAGGCATGCTTTCTGCTTCACAAGGCGACCTTTACCGCATCTTTCCTCCACAGACAAAGTGGTATGTCCTACCGCTAGAATATTGCGAGAAGCATTAGGGCGTGTTGAACATTCGACCATGGCACTGACAGCGACTATTTTTTAGGCGATTCGATGTTAAAAATAATAAGTTTAGTCATTCTAAGCGCTTATTTTTAACGGTGAAGCGGCAAAAAAGAGTTCTGTCCCCTGCTTTTATCGTTGGGTCTGATGCTAAAATTGCCCCATACTGCGTTACAAATCTCGCTAAGGCATCTGCATTATCGTCGCTTTGTGCCTTGTCTGGAACAATTTTAGCGATCAGCAGTGCCTATTTGCGAATGTTCAACACGCCCTAATATCCTTATTCTTGCTAAAGCCACACTCAATACTGAACTAACACATCTAATTCGATGCCTTATTTTGCAATTATTTCCCTCAACACCTATAGTGAAAAACTTACCAATACTTTGCTAACAGTCTTTAAATGCAGTGATAAAATTATCCCATTGATTACTTGAAATTCGGATATAGTGAATAACTGTTTCAACTAACTACAAACCTGTTGCACTTGTGTTTTGAATCTACTTTCTATACTTGAAGTGTCAACAGACTCTATACAAAATCTGAGAAATATATGAGTGCAGAAGCCACATCTATCAGCCTTCTATCCCCTGTCATACTGCTCACAGCGGCAGTGATCTCAGTCCCTTTAATCAAGCGCCTAGGATTAAGCTCGGTATTGGGATATTTAATTGCAGGATTAATTATTGGTCCATTTGGACTAGCGTTTTTCTACGATTCTGAGTCTATTCTGCATGTTGCTGAGCTTGGTATTGTGATGTATCTGTTTGTGATTGGACTAGAAATGCGTCCATCGTATTTATGGAGTTTAAGAAAAGAAATTTTTGGATTAGGCACATTACAGATTAGTGCCTGTTCATTGGGGTTAATGGCGGTAGGCTTGGCCTATGGCTATTCTTGGCAAGTGAGTTTTGTATGTGCTGCAGGCTTTGTACTCACCTCGACTGCAATTGTGATGCAACTTTTGGGAGATCGTGGAGACATTGCTCAACCACGAGGACAAAAAATTGTCTCGATCCTGCTGTTTGAAGATTTATTGATTGTCCCTTTATTGGCAATTGTCGCTTTTATCGCACCGAATCATGTTGTTGAAAGTACTTCTGCGCGTTTGCAGAGCATCGGAATTGGTTTAATATCAATTGCAGGTTTAATCGCTGCAGGCTATTGGTTGCTTAACCCTTTATTTCGCTTATTAGCCGCAGCCAAAGCCCGTGAAGTCATGACTGCAGCAGCACTCTTGGTGGTGCTCGGCGCAGCATTACTGATGCAAGTTAGTGGCTTATCGATGGCAATGGGGGCATTCCTTGCAGGGGTATTACTCTCCGAATCCACTTTTCGCCATGAGATTGAAGCAGATATTGAACCGTTTCGTGGCATATTGCTCGGATTATTTTTTCTAGGCGTAGGCATGTCATTAGACCTTAACGTCATAAAAAATAACTGGGCGTTAATTTTAAGTGCTGTAATTCTGCTGATGTTTGTCAAAGCATCCATCATTTATCTGACTGCACGCCTGGCCAAAAGTTCACACTCTGAAGCACTCGATCGCGCATTACTAATGGCTCAAGGGGGGGAGTTTGCTTTTGTACTCTTTACTGCCGCCATGAGTGCTCAAATCATTAGTGCTGAGGAAAGCTCAAACCTGACTGCAATTGTAATCTTGTCGATGATTTTGACCCCCATCATAGGCATTCTGTTTAAACGTTTTATCCAAACTACAGAACAAACTTCTTTAGAAAATATCCGTATTGCTGAAGGACTTTCTGGAAAAGTACTGATGATTGGTTTCGGTCGTTTTGGACAAGTCTCCAGTCAATTGCTGCTTGCTCGAGGCATTGATGTGTCCATCATTGATAATGATATCGATATGATTCAAAACGCTGAAAGATTTGGATTTAAAATTTATTATGGCGATGGTTCTCGTTTAGATATTTTACATGCCTCTGGAGCAGATACGGCTGAAGCCATTGTTGTTTGCGTAGACCACAAAGAAACGACGAATAAGATCGTAGAGTTGGTGCAACATGAATTTCCTATGGCCAAGTTACTGGTTCGCTCTTATGACCGTGAGCATGCGCTGCATTTAGCAAAACAAAATGTGGATTACATGATACGCGAAACTTTCGAGTCGGCAATGCTATTTGGCGGTGCAATTTTAGAAGAAATGGGTGTTGACCAGAGTGATGTTGAAGAAATTAGCCAAGAAATCCGAGAACTAGACAAAGAACGTTTTGGAACTGAAACTGCAGCAGATGATGTCTATGCTGGTATCGGCTTGCAATATACAGGACCGCGTCCGACTGCACCTTTAATTACACCAAAGCACACAGGGCAAATTCTAAATGAAGATGGCACTCAACCTTGACTACTCCACCGGCAATATTCCCCCCGATTGATGAAAGCTCGGTTATATAAAGACCAATTGGTTGTACGATAAATTTTAGGTGCAGGATTATTCATTTGAAAATTATATTGTGGCATAAGCCTTAGAAATAGTTTTGTGCAACAAAGCCTATTTTTAGTGAGCGGATGATATTTATTATTCATTATTTAGGAATTATTAAATCCTATAAATATCATTTATTGGATTAATTTACTTTGGTATTGTGCATGTCATCCCCCAGTTAAAAATAAGGAACAACTATGAATAAGATGATGAATGCGCTTATCCTAGAAAATTTTGGTGATCATGAATTTAAACGTGTAGAACTCCCTATACCTCAACCAGAGGCTGGGCAAGTTCTAGTACGTATTCATGCCAGTGGTGTAAACCCTATTGATTATAAAATTCGTCTTGGTGAAGCAACATATGCTATGCCAGAGCTTCCTGCCGTGTTGGGAACGGATATGGCTGGAGTTGTAACTGCTGTGGGTGAAGGTGTCACCCACTTCAACGTCGGAGATGAAGTTTACGGTCTGATTGGTGGCGTTCGTGGTCTTCAAGGATCTTTAGCAGAATATGTTGTAGCAGATGCTGATCTGATCGCATTAAAGCCACGGAATATCTCTATGCGCGAGGCAGCAGTACTACCATTGACGTTCCTCACCGCTTGGGAAGGTTTAGTGGATAATGCGAAGGTCCAACCAGGGCAAACTGTACTGGTTCAAGGTGGTGCTGGTGGCGTTGGTTATATGGTGGTTCAGCTTGCAAAAGCACTTGATGCAAATGTTTGGGCGACTGGTCGTACAGCTGATCAATCACTGATTTCAGAACTCGGTGCAACACCTCTCGATTACACAACAGCATCTTCCGATGACATTATTGCTGCAAGCCCTGAGGGTCAAGGTTTTAACATTGTTTATGATACTGTGGGTGGTCCAGTACTCGAAGCTTCACTTTCCATGACGACTCACTATGGCCACATCACCAGCTGTGCTGCATTTGGCAATCATAATTTAGCGAATTCATCTCTACGGTGTGCCACAGTGTCTGGCGTATTCGTCCTAATGCCGACGTTAACAGGCAATCGCCGTTCTCATCATGGTGATGTCCTTAAGACCGCGACTCGTCTCGTTGAGGAAGGTAAACTGCGTGCTATTGTTGATCCTCGTCATTTTACTCTAGACCAAGCGATTGAGGCTCATGATGCTGTTCAAGATCGCTCTGCTAATATTAAGGTAGTTATCGATGTCATTTAACGCACTTCAGGCCAAGACTTGGCGCTTCAATTGTATTGGAGATACAGATGTTCTGACATTAGAAACACTTCCTGTTGCTTTACCAGCCGCAGGAGAAGTTCTAATACAGATGAAAACGATCGGACTCAACCGGGCCGATGTAATGTTTCGGCGTGGTACTTATATTCAAAAGGCAGTATTCCCTTCTCGTCTGGGATATGAGGGAGCAGGCATAGTTCTTGCGATAGGTGAAGGTGTACGCCAATTTTCTCCAGGAGATGCAGTATCGATTCTTCCGACTGACAATCTAGCCAAATATGGGACATATGCGGACAAGCTTCTGATTCCAGAAACTTTTTTAGTTCACAAACCCGATAGTTTAAGCTGGGAAGAAGCTTCTTCAATCTGGATGCAGTATTTGACGGCTTGGGGTGGTGTAATCCATGCTGGTGGATTATCGAAAGGAAAAACGATCTTGATCACAGCAGCTTCAAGTAGCGTAGGACTAGCTGCGATACAGATCGCTGAAGCAGCGGGTGCTAAGGTCATTGCAAGTACACAGACGATAGAGAAAAAGCAACGTTTACTGGATCTCGGTGTTAAAAATGTTATAGCCAGTGAAGATGAACCCGATTTGTATGAGGCGCTTGTTTCACGTTTGGGTGGAGAACATCTTGATGTCGCCTTCGATGCTGTAGGAGGGCCACATATTGAACAAATTGCAAAAGCGATGTCGGTAGGAGGAACGATGGTTATGCATGGTGCACTTAGCCCGGAGATCACACCATTCCCCCTTAAAGTTGCATTACGCAAGAGCTTAACCATGCGAGGTTTTTTGTTCCTTGAGGTTCTCCATGACCCTGTTCTAAGGGAGCAAGCCAGACGATTTATTCTGAGCAGTATAGGTGCAGGATATCTTCGTCCAGTGATCGACCGTTGCTTTAACTTTGAGGACATGCATGACGCTCAGCGCTATCTTGAATCAAATCAGCAAATAGGAAAAATCGTAGTTACTCTGAATACATGATGGTCTTATCTGATTTCTACTTTCTAGAAAAAAGGTTAGGCGTGTCCCTAATTCAAGCGTTTATGACTAAATGGGGACACGCCCTAGTTCCATCTGATTCAGGTTTCTATACGGCCCAGCACTTCCACTAAGTAATCAAACAATGCTCGGATTCGCAAAGGTGTCGGGCCCCGCTGTGGACGATATAAATACAGGCGCCAAACGGGAGAGGCTTCCTCATGAAGTATATGAATGAGCTTACCACTCCTAAGCCACGGCAAAACTAGAAATCCAGGCATGTGTCCGAATCCAACTCCAGCGAGAATAGCTTGAAATTCAGCTTCTAAATCATCTGTAATAAAACGAGGCTTTGATGGCGTAAAGCTTCGACTTTCGGTGAATGTCCATGGCCAGTAACGCCCTGTTTTATGATCGAATAGTGCTGTTAGAGGGTATTTATCAAGGTCAATAATTTTTTTGGGCATTCCAACCTTATCAATTAACTCTGGCGTACCCACAGAATAAAATTTCACTTTAGCCAATTCCCTTGCCACATATCGATTGTCCGGCAAAAATCCAAATCTGATCCCGATATCTATCCGCTCATCGATCACATCCGAGTGTGAATCTGTTAGCACACAATCCACGACAATATCTGGATAACGTGTGGCAAATTCTGCTAGTGCAGGTACTACCACTTTACGCCCTAACACAGACGACACAGTAAGACGGACAGTCCCACGCATCTCATCTCGTTTTTCCTTGGTGTCTTTTACAAGCAAAGCATCGATCGATTCCACCGCAAGACGTGCTTGCTTTGCCAGACGCTCACCATCAGCGGTAATTTTAATTTGTCGAGTACTCCTGTAAAACAAAATCTCCCCGCGCTGCTCTTCTAGCTCTTTTATTGCCCGTGTCACTACCTGTGGGGAAATACCCAGCTGAGTTGCTGCCTCTTTAAAATTTCGAGACTCTGCTGCGACACAAAAGATACGCATCATTTCCAATTTGTTCTGCATGTCCAATCCTGTGTTATGCTAATTATTCCGCAAATAGGAATTCTGAAAGATAATATTATTCATTTATTATACCTAACAAGGCTGTAATACTTAACCCATCAAATATGATTGACAGATAGGTTGAAGGTTACTTGTATGAATAATATAGAAAATAAAGTTATTGTTATCACTGGTGCAAGTAGTGGTTTAGGTGAAGCTACTGCTCGCTTACTTGCTAAAAAAGGTGCAAAGGTTGTACTTGGTGCTAGACGTACTGAAAAATTAGAGGCTATTGTTCACGACATTCGTGCTGAAGGTGGTCAAGCTGAATTTATTGGTATGGATATAACCAAACCACATGAAGTACAAGCACTTATTGAAAAGGCATTAAGCGCATTTGGTCAAATCGATGTATTGGTAAACAATGCTGGATTAATGTCTATTGCACCATTAAGTGAGCTAAAAGTTGATGAATGGGATCGTATGATCGACATTAATATTAAAGGTGTTCTTTATGGTATAGCAGCTACCCTACCTGTTTTCCAAAAACAAAACTTTGGACACTTTATTAATCTCGCATCTGTTGCAGGGTTAAAAGTATTTAGTCCAGGAGGTACTGTTTATAGCGGTACTAAGTTTGCTGTAAGAGCCATCTCTGAAGGCCTTCGTCATGAAGTTGGGGGAACAATTAGAACGACTACTATTGAGCCTGGTGCAATTGAGTCAGAACTAAAATTCGGTTCTTCTCATAAAGAAAGTTCAGAGTTTGTTACTGATTTCTACAAACAAGCCATACCAGCTGACTCAGTCGCTCGAGCAATTGCTTATGCAATTGAACAGCCTGCGGATGTAGATATTAATGAAATTGTTTTGCGCCCAACGAGCCAAGAGTTTTAATTATTGAATAACATAAAATGGGAGCACTTCGCTCCCATTTTTACTAGGGCGTGTTGAACATTCAAATGTGGCACTGGCGGCGGCTATTTTTCAGGCAATACGCAGTGAAATTTTCGAAGCCTAGTTATTCTAGGATAGACAATTTCGCCATGTATTGGCAAAAAAGAGCCCCGCCCCGAAGGGCTGATGCTAAAATCACCCCAAACGGTGTTGTAAACCTAGCTAAGGCCTCGACATTATCGTCGGTTTACGCCTAGTTTGGTGCGATTTTATCTATCAGCAGTCCTAATATTTGAATGTTCAACACGCCCTATATTTTTTAAAGTTAAGGACAAATCTATGAAAGCCGTATCGTATGTTATCAATAACCATGATGATTTTAAAAATTCATTGGTAGATATTGAAAAAGCGAAGCCTACGCTTAAGGAGCGTGATGTACTGGTAAAAGTTCAGGCAATCTCTGTGAATCCAGTTGATACCAAAGTGAGAAAAAATTCGTCTGAAGCAAATAATCGTATTTTAGGTTGGGATGCCGTTGGGGAAATTATTGAAGTTGGCTCAAAAGTTACCTCGTTTAAAGTAGGAGATTCTGTTTGGTATGCTGGCGATTTAACCCGAGATGGTAGTAATGCTGAGTATCAAGCAGTCGATGAACGAATTATCAGTCTTAAACCAATTACAGTATCTAATGCAGAAGCAGCAGCATTGCCATTAACTGCAATAACGGCATGGGAAATGCTGTTTGATCGGTTTCAAATTTCAGAAACAGAAGTTGGCAGTATTTTAATTATTGGTGGTGCAGGTGGTGTAGGATCAATCGCTATCCAACTCCTAAAAGCAAAAACAAATCTGACCGTTATAGCAACAGCTTCACGTGAAGAAACGAAATCTTGGGTGGAATCACTTGGTGCCGACCATGTCATTGATCATAGCAAAGATTTAAATGCACAAATCGAGACACTAGGCATTGCAAAACCAAAATACGTATTCTCTACAAATCATACAGACACCTATATCGAGCAAATAGTTTCTCTGATTGCACCACAAGGCAAGCTTGGATTGATCGATGATCCACAAACCTTTGATATTATGCCGTTTAAGACTAAATCTATTTCTATCCATTGGGAGTTGATGTTCACCCGTTCAATGTATGAAACCGATGATATTGAAAAGCAAGGTGATCTGTTGCAACAGGTTGCCCAATTAGTTGACCAGCAAAAAATTAGAAGTACCCTCAACCAAAATCTAGGCAAAATTAACGCTGCAAACTTGGAAAAGGCGCATAAGTTACTTGAATCAGGCAAGTCGAAAGGCAAAATTGTACTAGAAAACTTCTAAAATAAGGAAGCCCAAGCTCCCCTCAATTAGTGACTAGCCAACTTGTTCAGAATCCATTAATTGACTTACCAAGCTGACTAGATAATTCAACTGTGCTCAATTCACAGCTCTGATACTCTGCTGCAATCCCTGCTGAATATCCTGCACAACCCCTTCATGCGAAGCTTGTTGCTCTACCAAAAAGCTTCGCTCTTGTTCAGGATAATATTCCTCTAACACATCTAGCCCTTCCTCTATATCCGTTTCAAACCTTGCATTCGCAAAACCTGAACTATAGTGGTCAACTAATTTAGGACACCTTCTAAGAGGTTTTTATTAAAGTAACGTTTTTCTGTTTCTACTGGTGTTAAATAATTGTTGAAGCTATGCGGTCTCACGGTTTGATAGTAGCCCCAGATATAATCACTAATGGCGCTCGATGCTTCAGCGATATCCTCGTAACCGCCCTTTGGCATCCACTCGGTTTTAAAGCTCCTAAAGAAGCGTTCAGTTGGCGCGTTATCCCAACAATTTCCACGACGGCTCATACTTTGTGCCATACCGTCGCAATCAGCTATCGCGTCAACGAACTCTTTACTGGTGTAATGCGTGCCTTGGTCAGAGTGGAACAGCACACCGCTTGGTTTAAGGCGAGTCTGATACGCCATCTTTAGCGCTGATGCGGTCAAGGTGCTATTAGGTGAATCGAATACGCTAAAGCCAACCACACGGCGAGCAAACAAGTCTAAAACAACCGCTAAGTAGCACCAGCCACTTTTGATACGGATGTAGGTCACATCGCCTGTCCAGACTTGATTAGGCGCATCTGGGTTAAAGTTTCGGTCTAAAAGGTTGTCATAGGTTATATGCGCCTCGTCAGCGTGTTTGTATTTGTGGGTCTTGAGCTGGCAGCTGACTAAACCCATTCGCTCCATAAGCTTAGTCGCTAAGTAACGCGTTAGCTTAATGCCATACTCGTTAGCTAAAATGGCAACTATAGTCCGAGCCCCTGCTGATTGCTTTGAGTCGTTGAATATTTGGCGTATTAAAGACTGGAGTTTGACTCGCTCAACATCAATAGGCTTAGTCTTAATACCATAGTAGTAACTACTTCTAACCACATCAAACAAGTCACACAGCTTCTTCTTACTTAATCTTTTGTCCTGCTCTGCCAGCTTTTTAATCAACGATAGACGTTGAGGTTGTCCGATGCCAGCAGAGCTGAAGCCCACTCGAACATAGCTCTCCCCTTGCGTCGGGGCGAAGCAGTGCTTCGCTTAATCCCTCCTCATTTAGGATATCTTTCTCTATCTTAAGCTGTCTGACTTCTCGCTCAAGCTCTTGTATGCGGCTCCGCTCATTATCGTCGACTGCTTATTCGATAAAGATGGCAGTTTATTAGAAACAGCGCAGGTTAAATAACTTCCAGTATAGCTATGGAGCTGTAGTAGATAAGACTTTAAATAACACACCTTTTTCTCAAACTTTTAAGCTGCTCATGCTGCTGGCCATTTGCTCAGCCAGTTTTTTAATGTCAGATTGAGTAGTCATTGCTTATTCTCCTGCTATTGGATTATAAGTAGTTACACAGTTTTTAGGAAAAGCTTCTCAATCTGGCATTAAGTTACTGATTCATTTCGGGTATACCCGAGTGGAAACAGCTATATCACCCTTTAAGCCCATTGATAGACCGTTTAAAATAGACTAATGCAGTAAAACCACTTCAAGCGTACTATTATTACGCCTATAATCTATTGTAAGTATGCCTATGATAAACCGATTTCACTGGTTCGGTACCCTAGTGAGGACTTGAATGGAGTCGTGGATTAGAGAGGTTTAACACGGGGTGTTGAGTTTGGTAAATGCGTAGTACTCGTAGATGACGCTCTTGATAATCGGCGTATCAAGAGGCATTAAACGTAAAGTTGAAACCGACTGTCAGTATCTGGTAGTAAGGTCTAAGTAGTACCTTGTGAGCTGTGACGTGTTCGGGGCATAAGTAGTAAAAAAAGCGTCTACCCGCAACGCATGACAAACACTACAGTATGTTTTCAACCCCCTGTTGTGTAGGTAAGGGGTCTGACACTCGCCCAATCGGTTCCAATAGGTGGTTCTATTCATTTATGACTATAAGAATAGAAAATTATAAATTTAGTAGTCTACAAATCTTATTCAACAAGGTTAATTTGCCAGTTATTGGCTTGAATGACAATATTAATTTTGCGTAGTTTCATCGCCAGGTCATCGGCTTGCTTTTGTAACCCAGCTACTGAGACCATAATATTCCATTTAATTTCACGATGACTATAACGATCTGCCTCAGTGTCGGTCGCTTCAATTGCTTCAATTAATAGTTTGTGGCGCATCTCCAACGCCTCGCGTTCAACCAATAGCGTCAGCATTGATTGATCTTTATCCGTCTTAGCAACTGCATTGGTACGGTGAATACGTTCAATCAAAGTAGATAGCTCAGTAATGACTTGACTAGCCTCAATCATTAGATGACTTGGATCTTCATTTGGCGTATCGCCTTCTTGAACTTTAGCATTACTACGAATACGTCCTTTAATTTGAGCAAGTTTTTTTTGCATATCGCTACGAATAAGTAGGGCTTCTGCGAGTTTCATTTTTAGCTCCTTTTAACACCTTATTAGTATACTGCGTTTATTATAGATGTGTTTGTCCGTAGTATTGTTGGCTGGAAGGTGTCTAATCGTATGAACATCGATATGATGATGGCAGCGTTAAATCAAGCCATTGCAGACAGAAACAACCCAAAAGACGTTATTCATCGTAGTGATAGAGGCGTTCAGTATTTATCTATTCGTTATACTGATCAGATGGCTGATTCTGGCGTTATTACCTTTGTTGGAACGCGGGTAATTCATATGATAATGCATAGTACGATTGGTTATGTATCACCTTTTGAGTTTGAAAAGCAATATTATGATAGTCTTAATGAGTCAGGCAAAGTTGCCTGACTCAAATAAAACGCTCTCCGATATAGTCGGGGCGGTTCAGTTAGAACAATGAGCTATGCCGTCAAATCCGTAGACATTAACTTGGGAGATTTTAGTTAGGCAATCTAAATTTACAATGCTGGCTGTATCAGACTTATTCTTCACTATCCTGTTCAAGCAGTATTACTAACATCTCACCCAAAAATTTCAAGACGCCGGACGACTCATAAGTAGCTTGTTTTTCAGATTTGGATTTCATTTTTCTGACAATTCTAACTTCAAAGCCTACACAATTTTGGTTGGCTTCCACCCTAATGGCGCTATCTAGTTTATACTTTTTCTTGAAATCTCTAACCTCTTTTGCGCTACTAGAAGTCAGTTGCCAATGGTGAGGAGCAATAATTTGACACCCTATCTTCAAGAAGTCACCCAATAACTCATGTTGAGATTTTTTAATGCCAAATTTTAAGTAAGATCTAGAGGTAATGTGCTTTTGCTTATAAATACTGACAAACTCTCGTAATTGATCAGGTTTCTGTACGGACAGGTTATAAGCGTTATCCAATGCCGTGGTAATAATGGCTTGAGCAGTTTGACCTTTAACTTGAGTGATGAGCTTGTCGTTATTATTTAAGCCACTTGCGTTTTTGTATAACTCTCGTGCATTGAGTAAATGAATACCGTGTTTTATTGCTATATTTTCCAACTCTTTTTCACGCAGCTCAGGTCTGAGTCTATCTATCTCTCTTAGAAAACTAATAACAGCATCGTACCTTGCATCAATAAAAACAGAGTGCTGCATCCCCTCACCTTCAGCACTCCGCTGAATAAGTTTGGTGCTCACATCGGGTGCTGTAAATAAAGGATTGTGATGTGCTTTTAGCTTTTTTGCAAAATAAGGCCTTAATTTTTTTAACGCTACTGTCTTAGTAGATTTATCATAGGTAGTTTTATCGTGATAATTGACTGTCTGGTAATCTATACCAGTTGTATTATGTAGTACGGTAAAAGGTATTTCAATTTTAGCGTTGCTCAGCTGCGACCCTGCTAATAGATGTGCAGTATGGATGTAATGTTCAAAAGTTGTGTCACAAGTCAGATGACCTACGAAGCTCGCTAACCCAAACCAAGCACCTTGATTTTGATGATAACCTGCAAGACTATCAGCGATGTTCTGGCATTCCTGTTGGGTATAGTCCGTCATCACCTCTGCTAATGCCGAATCATTGATAGCTAGCGCTAACTGACTGATTGCCGTATGCCTGAAGCTATGAAAAGTATAATTGTGATTGTCTTGCCCAAGCACACCATCCCATAGCACTCTCATCAAATTGCTAAAAAAATACGTTGGTAATGGCTGCTTACTCACGCCTTGTGAAAACAAATAGGACACCCCCATTCTTTGTTGCTGAGCAATAAACGACGTCACTACCTCTAACTCATCTTTCTTTAAAAGCGCCGCTAATAATACTCTTCTTTTAGCACTACTACTTTTAAGACGTAGATAAGGGTTTGGCGTCAGTACAACGCTAATATCCGAGATACCTTTTACGTTCTTGAGTTTTATACCTGCAATCTCATTAATACGCATGCCAGTACGATACGCTAGAATCAATATCGTCTGGCATAACAGCTTTTGACTACTGTTCAATTCAGATACTTGTAGTGCGCTGTGCATGGCATTATATACTCGAGGTGATACCATACTCGCTTTGACGACCTGCTTGTTTTCTCCCCATGCAAAAACCACGTCAGGAGCATCGAAATACTCCATCTGATATTGATGAAAAGTGCGTAATCGCCCATAGGTATAAGATTGGGTGTTTTTGAGCTCATCTAAGCTGGTGGATTGTTGACCCTCATTTTTTGAGTCGTTACTTTCGTCTAGCACCTGCACTAGATTAGGTACTGGATCAACTAAATCATTATCTTTACCATTCTTTATATCGTCATCATCAAGCTCAATATCATCTCGATCATCGATCGGGCCTTTCTGCAAAATATCTTTTTTACGTGCATCTTTAACTTTACTTAGAATGATTTGCTCATATATTTCTTCATAATCATTGGTCCCCCATCCTTCTAAATCTTCATCCATGGTCAACATAAGCCATTCACGCCCAATACAACCCACATATTTACTGACGGAGTTTAGATTGGTTTGATTGCCTTCTAATAAAGACAGCACCCAACCAAGTAGACGTATGGCATTGGGCTGAGGAAAGTCATTTTTCACGTTGTTAATAGTATCTTTAGCAGATGCTCGAGTCCCTTTCAGTCCCTCTTGAATGAGCTGAATTATATTCTTGCTAAAAGCGGGATAGCTTTTACTGGGCCTAGAGGTATCGTTCGATGATGTGCTTTGAACAAACAGCTTTTGCCAAGTAATAGCTGGTTGGGTACTTTGAATAACTTCTTGGTTATAATTAAGTAATTGCTCAGTAGGTAGTGACGTACTTTTAAGTTGTCCTTGCATGACTAGACTGCCAGCGCCATCGATAGCACTACCAGGCCACTGCCGCCAATGAAAATTAGCGTATTTGATAAGATGTGATAAATGGATTTTTTTTGGATCTCGGCAAGTAAGTTCAAACGTATTGTTCAATCCTTTGATAATCGTCTCAAACTGCTGTATTTTACGCTTATTTATATCAGTATCACCTAAAGCGTATAGAAACATAAGACTTAGGTCATCAGGAACATAAGATATATAGCGAGTTAATGCATCATCGTTGCCATCAACTCTGCAACCATATTTGTCATCTCTGATCTCTAAAGGGATCACGAGCAAGATTTTATTAGCATTTAACTTCTGATGAGGTTCAGACTGTTTTTTTAGATTCACAAGATATAGTTTTCGCTCGCTAAACAGCCATTGATATAGCGCTCTTAATGCATCGATATCATTTAAACCACCGAACATGATACTACTATACAAAAAATAAGAGACATAATCATTAGCACTGAACTTAAGCTTACGTTGCCAAGTTAGTTGCATGGCTTTCCACGTCTCTGAAATTTTTGAGCCTTCAACAAACCACTCATAGCTAATGGTGAGTTTATCTCGTTCGGCCACAATAGGAACAACAGGTTCATCTAGCGCGCAATTGTTACCTTTGTTATAAGTTCTGACGGCTTGTAAGAACCCTACTCTTGCACAGCGGTATTGATTGAATGTCTTGAAAGTGTTTGATAGCTCATTATCGATAGTACAATAATGCTCTTCCATATCAGATTCATTAAAGGGGTGATGTTTATATAAATATTCAATGACAATTTCTTCAGCTTTACTGATTAATACCTTTTTTTGCTGCTGTAAATTAGCAGCTCTTTGCTCGTGCGACGATAACTCTGATGATTTAGCCATAGCGCTTGATCTCCACTTGCTTAAGATCGAGTTTTTGTGCCACACGATCTAACTGAGGCAAGAGCTCTGTTCTGTACTGATTGATTGATAATGAGGACATCGGATGAAATATCTCTTGGTCAGCATGTTCATGACCCAATAGGGCACAAACGTACACTTCATCTACTTCATTGGTAAGCATCGAACGTAACTGATGTCGCAGCCAATTATCTTGATGAGGAAGAGCTTTATCCACTGCTCTTCTGATGCGTTTTGGCGTGATAGGCATAAACTTTTTTGGATTTAGGCTAAGTATCTGTAAAAAAGGTACTTTTGATTGCAAAATCTTGTTGATTTCAAGCTTGTATTCCGGATATAAAGGATTATGCACACTAGCAAAGTGTTTGATATAACTGATGTAGTTTTTTAGCGCCGTTTTCAAAAAAGTACTGATAGGAATAAGGCGGCCGTGGTCTTTGCCTTGCCGTATGGACTTATCTGAAACCCAATAAATATCATGACTAAAATTAAATTGATTTAAAAATCCAGGTGCGTCATTGACAGGTCTTATGCCTGTTTGAATCTGAATGATGTGCCAGAGCCATAAACCATAAGCATTAAATTGCTTGATATATTCGCTTCTAAGGTCGTTTGTACCATGATCTAATTGTTGCCTATCTCCTTGCACACGTTCTGCAAGCAGTGCGAAAAACTGACCACAAACCTTGTCAGTCAGTGCCATTTCACTACCAATGAAGGTTTTATTAACATTGCTAGCGACAATTGGCATGTCCACAAGATAAGGATATTTGTTAGCTTGCCATAATTTATAGTTTTCTGGGTTTAGCAAATGTGAGACTTTTTTAGTTTTATTGGTTCTACAGTAGTTAATAGTCCTAAAGCTTTCAAAAAATTGATTGCTTAGTATTTTAATTGCAGCTTGATAGGTACTAATCAAATAAGATGTTTCTATACTGGTATAGTACAGCGGTGATGAATGCTCCACCTCGACCCCTGTAACGATGTCTGAGTGCAATGGTTCGCTGATATGATGAGTAATAATGAATGTTAGCGCTGATTCGATGTGCTGATTTGATAATAAAGATAGAGATTCTTTAATCGTTTTTAAGAGTTGATTGACCTCGGTTGTTTCCACTTCAAATTTATACTGTAATACAACGTCTAAGGGTGCTGGCAGCGGTAAACTAAAATGATGACTATGACTTTTGGTAAGCGGCTTTACTTTATCGCGCCGATTGACGGTGACATTAATACTATTTCGAATCACAGTAACACCACCCTCTTCTTCCACCAAAAACTGTCTTTGACTTTTGTTAGTGGCTACCTCCTTGATCACAGTCTGAATTGACCTACCGGTTATCATTGATAGTAACAAGATAGCAGCGACCCGATTAGTACGCTGCTCTTGATCAAATATCAGTTCCCATATTTTTCCAAAAACCGACTGATAATCAGATACCGTTAATAATCTGGTATTACTGGGAAACATAAATCGATTACGTTTACTATGCAGGTAATTGGTTTTGACTTGACACTGCTGTAGTTGCGATGATTTAGCTGTTGTTTTAGTCGGGTTAAACTTATTGTCTAACAGCGCTGATGGCCCCTGACGTCAAATCCGTACAGTTAAACTTGGGAGATTTTAATTACGCAGCCTGATGATAAAAGTCAAACCACATCTGCCTTGGCGATCTATAGCCTAAACCCTTTTGAATTCTCGTCTGATTGTAGTAGAGCTCGATATATTGTGTGTTATCGCTGATCGCTGTAAACCTTGTTTTATAGTCCTGATGGTATACAAGCTCATTCTTTAATGTACCCCAGAAGCTTTCTATGGGTGCGTTATCAAAGCAATTACCTTTGCCACTCATTGAGCCTATAAACTGGTGCTGTTTAATGATTTTATGATACGCATGGCTACAGTATTGACTACCTCTGTCTGAGTGCACAATTAACCCTTTATTAGGTCGTTTGTTTTTGATTGCCATATTTAGTGCTTTGCAAACTAAGTCAGCAGTCATGCGTTTGTTGATAGCGTAACCGACCAACTCTTTGGTATATAAATCTTTCACTCCTGCTAAGTACAGCCAGCCCTCATGTGTCCAGATATAAGTAATATCGCTAACCCAAGACTCATTAGGGCGACTGGTGTCAAACTTCTGATCGAGCACGTTTGGATAGACCAGTTTGTGATGATTAGAGTCAGTGGTGACTTTAAAGCGCTTATGACGACGGCATTTGATGCCAAATTCTTCTTTGATGCTTCTGACCATGTATAGACTAATATTATGTCCTTGTCCGCTTAGATACGCATGCAGACGCTCAAAACCGTAGCGTTCGAGGGTTTCACTGTGCGCGGCTTTAACCAATAACTCGCACTGATTACGATGTACCTGCTGACAGCTGATATGACGACCTAGCCAGTCATAGTAGCTTGAGGGTTTAACCTGTAGTACGCGGCACATGCTACTAATGCTAAAGACTTGCTGGTTGTCTTTGATAAAGGCGTACTTGACTAGCTGTTTTTCGCGAAGTACGCCGTCGCCTTTTTTAATATCTCGCGCTCCTCTTCAGCCACTTTAAGTTGCCGCTTGAGCTGCTTTATTTCCTGAATAGCTGCCATAAGCTCAGGATCATATTGTTCTGTGCCGATAAGTTTGCCTTGATTGGCTTTACTGTGCCAATTAGTTAAGGTCTGCATGGCGATGCCAAGCTGCTTTGCGGTCGCTGAAATATTGCCGTTGTTGTCTGCTATCTTTTAACAGCTTCGGCTTTAAATTCGTCACTGTAGGTTCTTACTTTCTTGGTCATGATAAACTCCGGTTAATACGCTTAGTTTACCAAGTTTAGTTGTACGGTTTATTCAGCATAGCTCATCGTGTCAATTGGATATTTCGACCAAGGAATAAAGTGATCAACTTCGATATTGTTTCTCAAGGGTTTATGACAATAGAAGCACTGTCCCTGCTGAGTATCAATCAGTATAGGTATTAATACTTTTAGACTTTGGCGCGATTGATTAAACAAGAACTGCTGCAAATCAATATCATCACTAAAATGTATTTGATTACGACTGTTCTTGCGTACGAACTCTGTCCAGTATTGCTGACACAGCTTGTTAACTATTTTACCAAAGCGTGTAAAACAGTATGCAACACCAGATTTTAAAGTTATTACCTTGGATTTTGAGTCATAAACATATAAGAACTCACGACTAACTTTGTCCTCCGCACTTTGCAGATACCTTGCAGGGTACTTTTTGATAGTCGAGGAAATATCTTTGATAGTGGATTGCCATAGTTTGATATTTTGTGTGTGAGCTATAGCTAGACTGGTTGTCTTAGTTTTATGCTGCAAATCTAGAATGCTATTAATAACACTAGCCTGCCCTGTTGTACTGCTTTGTCTGAGTACAGAATTACTACTTTGATCTGAGTATGGTAATGCTTGTATCCAGTAAAGCTGTATAAATTGCTCTGCTAACTGCTCATAAGAAATACTGTGCTCACTGTCATCATTAATTCCAGACTCTATAGACAGATTAACCATTGCCATCAATAAGGCAAATTTATAGGTCGAGGTATATGAGCTAGATGCAAGCAGCCACTGAATACGTCTTAAAAAGTTGAGCTGGAATTCTGCCATGGGCACAATCGTTATCCTTAAAATTCAATATTTTGAGAGTCTCATAAAATTGCAAAAGCTAAATAATGTTTAAATCAAAAGCTCTTTGAATAAAGTAATTGGGTTTCTGCTAATATATGGCTTTTTAGTTTATTATTACTGAGTAATTAATAATGCCATTGTATACCTTACCCACCATCTCACGCTTATCACTAGCACTATCCCTACTAGCCGTGACCAGCAGCACTTATGCAGCTAACACGAACAGCATAACCCCGATTAGACCTGCTGTTGATAATCAACAACTTACAGCCTGTTTAGACAATTTGGCTCAAAAAGGTGTATTCGCAAGCGTCAAAGACATTTTTGCTCGGAATCGCCCTACTGAAGTAGACTCTAGCGTATTAGAAGCCCTAAATTATCAGCCAGAATTCTCTAAAGAGCCATGGGATTACCTAGCCAGCTTAGTGGACAAAGAGCGCGTTGTTGACGGTATCGCTGCAAGTGAGCATTATGCCGCTGTCTTAGCAAAAATCGAAGCTCACTATGGGGTCAGTCGCTATGATGTGCTCGGCGTTTGGGGAGTAGAATCGGATTTTGGAACGACCTTAGGCAAAAAAGATGTGATTAACTCATTAGCGACCTTATCTTGCTTTGGCCGTCGTCAAAGTTATTTTCGCGGGGAATATGTCAGTGCTCTAAAAATATTAAAGCAAGGCGATATTACTAAGTCTGACTTTAAAGGTTCATGGGCAGGAGCGTTTGGGCAAACTCAGTTTATGCCCTCTACTTTTTTACAGCTCGCACAAGATTTTGATGGCGACAATCGTAGAGACTTAGTTAATAGCCAAGCCGATGCCCTAGCCTCAACCGCTAACTTCCTAAAAAGTAGTGGCTATCAAAGTAACCAACCTTGGGGCTATGAGGTCCGCTTACCTTCAGATACGAACTTTTCAAACAATCGTAAAAATAAAAAATCAGTATCACATTGGAAAAACATCGGCATTACTCTGCCAGATGGTAGCGCATTACCTGATACCTTATCTTCGGTAGGTTTATTTTTACCCGCTGGTAAACAAGGGCCCGCATTTTTAGTGGGCCGTAATTTTGATGCATTTTATGCTTATAATGCCTCAGAAAATTACGCGCTAGCGATTGCCCATTTATCACAGCGTATTGAACAAAAAAATACCGATGTGAATTTTGCCAATGCGTGGCCAACTGACGATCTGGGCTTGAGCCGTAAAGAGTCTCGCGAGGTTCAAGAATCATTAAATTTACTTGGCTATAATATAGGTGAAGTCGATGGCATTATTGGAGATAAAACACGCCAAACGATTCAAAAATATCAAGTAGATATCGGTATTAAGGCCGATGGTAAAGCGGGCAAAAAAATATATCAGCGACTCATGGCCAGTACTTCTAAACTAAGAGAGGCTGCCAAAGTACAGGCCAAAATTAATGCTGAAACTAAAACTGCCGTCAATTCGAACTCACAAAGCACAACCCAAAAGCCATCTGACACAAAGTCCAGTTACGGCTTGTCTAACTTATTAGAGAATAAAACCTTACTTTCTATTCTTATTAGCCTGTTAATTGCCCTAAGCGTTGCTATCTTTATTAACAGAAAGCGCCAATAAACTAACTTCAGTAGGTAAAAATCATCTCCAAACAATGGGTTCCGTCCTGTAACCCATTGTTTCAAATTTAGGTCATAGTGTTTAGCTTAATCAAGTCAATTAATTACCACCAAATATTTTTCCTAACATAGATAACACGCCCAAAATGAGTAGAATATAAGCAATTATCTTAAAACTATCTGTTCCTTTCTTGGTATTAGCTGATATTGTATTGTATTGCGAAGTTATCGTTGATTGCATTGGTATTGACGTAATATTGACATGATCAGGAACGTCCTCTGGCTGTACGAATATATTTTCAAGCTTAACTGGGTTAGATTGATCCAGAGCAGGCTCTGGTTGTACATCAATATCTTTATTAGCCCTTAGTAGCTCCTCTTTACTGATATCTCTTTTCCTAAGTAACATCGAGTGCCACTGCTTATTTACTTCTTCTTTTATATTTTCACGAAAATACTCAAAGCTTGAATAGTTAACTTTACCGATATTTAAAGCGATATTAGAACTATCTTCCATCTCTGGCGCGACCCAAAGTTTAAAAAATATTAAATTGTCTTTGATATGATAATTATGAGTTTCTCCATCATGGGTCATACGAACAAAAGCATCTATCGGCTGTTTTGAGTTACTTTTAAAGCAAATAAAAATCTGTCTTACTTCGTCTTTGCTAATACCTCTATTAAAACCCTTATCCAAATTTATCGAATAATGACTGTTAAGCGTGAAGCCTTCTACTAGACAATCTTTTCTTACCTTTTTAGTCACTTCATTTTTATCGACTATATCTAGCGCATAGTTTTCTGAATTAATCCTACTAAAATCAAAATAGTTCAATTCAATGTCAGCATCATCCATCAAATGATGCTGAATAAAGACACCGTATTCTATATCGAGATTATCGACCAGTGCGGGTACATATAATAATAAATTAAATTTCATTAATGGTTAATTCCTAATCAACTATATTCACTACAAAGTAGGCTAATGCCATTAAGCTATCTACAATACTGGATACTTAAGAGGTGCACTAAATCGTTACGACGATAAATATAAACTGTAATTCATCGTCATTATTAAGCGCCTAGATATTTTAATAGTTCAAGCGGTTCATAGCGGCAACGGCATCAGGCTCACCAAGCTTTGCAGATTCACTATACCAATCCATAGCTTGGTCAATATTTTGTTCTAACCCATTACCATATTCATAGCGCAAGCCTATAGCATACATGGCTCGTTTGTGTCCAAGCTTTGCAGACTCCATTAGCAACCTAACCCCTTCTTGTTCATTTTTTGGCATACCGCCTGTGCCATTTAGGTAGTAGACCGCTACTGCATAAATTCCTGAAGCACTATTTAACTCAGCCGCTCTTTTATACCATCTTGCCGAAGTTTCTAAATCTTTTTCAACGCCTTTACCGATACTATAAAGGTAAGCTAAGTTAGTCATAGCACGGGGATAATTAGCCTCAGCAGAGTAACGATGCCACACTACCGCGTAATCAAGATCCTCGTTAACACCAAGCCCTTCTCTATATATCCACGCTAGCTGATTCATTGCTCCTGCATGACCTTGATTTGCTGCTCGTTCAAGCCAATTCCTAGAAAGCTCATAACGCTGCACTTGATAATAATATGTGCCTAATAAAAACATTGCGTTAATATTTTGGCTATTTGCTAAGCTATCAAGGCTATTGAGTGACTCTATATCAAAGTTGAAATTATCGAGCCATTCTTCAAATATACTGACGTTTCTAGATTGATTTTTAACGTTGACAATTGTATTTGCTAGCAAGATTGGCGCATAAGGATTGTTATTGTTATCTATCAGACTCTGATAACGCTCTAAACGCTCCATATCGTTAGGATATTGTTCATCTATCAAAGCTAATTCATTTACCCATTCAATGTTCTGTTCATCTATTACACTAGTGTCTGCCGCTTGCATATCTGCTTCAGCGTCAGCTACAGCCACTTCAGCGTCGGCCCCTGCCTGTGACTCTCCTGGCTCACCAATATCATATAGCTCATTTGACTCAGTATCATCATAGTATGCCTCATCATAGTATGGATCAGAATCAAAAGCTCCTGAGGCAATGATCATGAGAAAAATACCTGTAAAACTCATTAATGTATATTGAAGATTTTTATTCATTAGAATTAAGCCATATTACATTGTGTGATGATTGTTTAAAAAATTACTGTTGTCACTTTTAAAATGTCATTATCTTGGCATTCAAGAGCATGCCACTTCTGATGTGTCCACATTTTATCTAAGCTAGTCGGTCGCTGTATGCAATATCCAATACCATGGCTGATATTATCAGCAACGCTCTTTACAAGACCCATGACCATAGTATGTCTAGGTGGTCTATCATCCACCACCATATTACTGATACCTTGTCCACTGGTCCAAAACACAATGTTGAACTCGCCGCCTATCTTATCTGCTAAGCTTTTGGGTAATCTGGCAAGCAAGGTGTTTTTACCGTGCACTCTCTCCCAATCTTTAAAACCCTCTACCAAGTCATCTAGGTCTTGTTTGGAAAAGATGCCCCATATCACATCAGCATTTTCTGTGCCTAATATCTCTAGGCCAATACCATCCGAACTATTAGCGACACTGGATATATCTTGTCTACTTTTAGCCTCTATGATAGGTTCTTTGGCAGCTTTCACTTCTTGAGTAACTACTGATTTCTTTACCACCTTAATATCTTGGGTAGATGTAAGTTTTTTAGTAGCTTTAGGCTTTTTAATGGAAACAGGTACTTCAGTGCCTACAGTCTGTTCAGATTGCCCTTGAATCTTTTCTAATAACCCCTGAAAGTTTTCAACCCCTCCCAAATCATCTTCTAAATCTACATATTTTTGTGAAGGAATTTTAGGATACATTTGTACAAAAATTCTATTAGACGCTCGAGACTCTACATCCTTTAGATCGCTGAGTGGATATACCGTTTCAAGACCAACTTCGACATGCCTAGCAGCTATCCATAAATAAACGTACTTTAGTTTGGGTTGTAGTTGTCGTAGCTTATTGAAGTCCATGAAACAGGAAATGAATAACGATAGATTATATTTAATCGGAATATCAGACTCACTAAAACCACTAAATGGCGCTTCTTCACGTATTAAACGTAACCAACTTTCTTCATTATTACCTAAAGTATTAATATCTATGACACCAATTGACGTTCGATCTTTATACTCTAAAATAAGACGACATTCAAAGTCATTACTGTCTAGCTTTTTTTTGGCTGATAATTGCCATAACACGCACACATCATTACTGGTCATATACTTGGGTCACAAATTAAATTGATATTAATCGTGCGCGGATATAGATCTTCAATATGTTGTTTAGACTTATTGGCAAGACTAGATATCAGCTGGTTATATTGAAAGGTTTTATCAACTAAGTTGCTACAGTCATCATCCGAGTTACAGCCGTCTCGCTCGATGGAATATTGTGTATAGTAGCTGGTGTTGATAGAGCTGCTGCTTGCAGCGTATTGCAAGTCTATTCCTTGAGCGCTTTTTTGTGCCTCCGCCATCCCAGAGCTGACGCCGATACATGCTTTTTTTGCTTCTATAATGGGAATAGATAAATAGTTATCTATCACCTCAACCGTTGCGGGTGCTTTTGGCACGATACTGTAGCCTGTCTGTAGCGGTAAATTCAGCCTTAAAGTACTGCCTGTTTTGGAGCGGAAAAGTGCACCATCCGCACAAACCTTGTCACGATTAGTTTTGGGGTTGATATAAGGATAAAATATAATGCTGTCTTTATCGCCCCAGCTAACATCGTAGCATTCTTTTTGCTCATCACTGAGTGCGCTGTTAGGGTCAAAGGCGCTGATAAAGGGCTTTAGCTCGTCCATAGATAAATCAATCACATTTTTCGGGCTGATGATGGGTGCAGGCGAGCTAAAAGCATCATAGCTTTTGGCATCGTCTGTCAGAAGCCGTAATTGCGGTAAGAACTCAGCTTGCGCGATGACGCTATTAGAATGTTGGTTTTGGGCATTAATCAAGGTTTGTTGGATTTTTTCGATCTGCTGCGCACTAGAATGTTGCTTGGCTAACCAAAAAAAGTGTAAATGCTTTTGCGTCTGCGCAAGCGTTTTAGTTGCATTATTTACCGTGTAATAAGTTCCTACAAAGGGGGCACGTAGCGAAACTATTCCATTAGATAGTGCAGAACCTGAATTTTCAGTATTGACATAAGCACTCAAAAAAGCATCATATTGATTTTCAAAGCTCGTTCTTTCTGCTGGCAAAAAGTGCATATCAGATACTATGGCAACAGATCTCTCCTGAAGCTCTGGCTGCTCTCTATAGTCTTGCAGAATCAAACCCAGCTCAGTATATTGACCATTAAGATCGCACTTACCTTGCATCAATTGGTTTTCAAAAGTCTTAAAAGGTATATAAACCGCCTTATCTGATGACTCTTCCTGCATAAATATTAATAGCCGATCATCCGTTCTAAGTACTGATTGAATTGACTGCACTAGCTTAGTAATAGGTAGCGTATTCTCAGTAGTATTCAGTTCAGCATTAAAATATCCACACATGCTTGCTGAGCCATCGATAATATAATCAATCGGTGATGGGCTATTATTTTTGGGCAATATATCCAAGTTCAACGGTGGCATTACGTTAGGCTTAGCACTGACTTTTGCTTTAGGCTCTGCAGGCACAATTACGTCAGGCTCATCACCACAGCCCACCAAGGAGCTTGCCAGCATTGCAATGAATAGCGCTGCACTAACACCACGAGTAGACGTTAATTGATATAATCGCATTAATTACTCTCCAAGGGCTTTCCGATTACCTCAAGTGAACGCTCCGTGCGCTGGGCTTGATACCAAGCTTTATTAACCCAAACTGCAGATAACGAGTTTGGCTTTTTATAACAATAAGCAAAGCCCTGTCTATCAGGCTTAGTCAAGCTAATTACAGCGGCCCGCATGGTATTTGACGCCAGCTCAACAGAATCAACACCATCACTCCCTACCCATAATTCAATCTTATAGCTGAGATGATCAAGCTTATGCTGAATATCATTAGGAACGAGTTCGCGAACTTCGGTGTTGCCACGATTTGTTTTAAACCAGGTAGTGATACTATCAGACAGCTGCTGAAGATCTGCTGCATTAAGGTCTTCAATGTCGGGTTCCACCATGAGCTCATCAATAACGGGTAACACAGCACCAAGAGCAACGCTAGTACTATCATCAACCTCAGTATGCATAGCAAGCTGTTGGTTAAGATTAGCTTCGAGCTCTGCATTCTTAATTTTAGCTTGTGCTAATTCTTTCTTAGTACCAGCTAAATTACTGCTCAACATTTTTTGCTTTTGGTTTAAATTTCGATTCTCAGCATTAAGACTACTGATTTTTCTAAAAAGTAATAACCCTCCTCCCAAAAGCAGTAAAGCTAATCCACCAATTAACAGATAATCAGTGTTCTGCCAAAATGGCATTTCTTTAGCAATTTCTGGTTGTTGTTCTATAGCTTTTTCTTCGGTGTTAGCAGAGTCAAGCTCATTGACGCTATCCAAAGCTTTCGTAGTACTGGCAGCGTTATTACCATCGTTAGGCTTAGCATCCTCACTCGGCTCCTGCGTTGGAACGCTCGTAGTGGCTGTATCATTGTTTTGTGTGCTTTCATTACTATTAGAATTCAAATCAGTCATTACAGGGTCTGAGGTAGCGCTATTCGATAACTCTCCCTTTTTTAAGCTCAGATTTTCATTAGTAAGTTCATTAACCTTACTTTTAGAGCTATCAGTAATATTTTCTGCATAAGTTTCTGTTGGCAGCTCATTTGTTTCTGCTATAGCTGATAAAGGCAATAATAATGCGCCCAAGCTAAGCGAGATAACAACCTTAGTTTTTACCAAATTTTTTAGCATAACACCCTCAGAGTTACCAATATTGTTTTTCATAACACTATTCCTAGTTACCCTGTAACTTCTGCATCATTGCTAAATTGAAAGTCCAGCGATCCGTACCGCTACCTGACCCATTCAAATACATGGCATTGACATCATAAAAATTCTTATTGCCGTATTTATTATTGATAAACAGGTACGCTACTTTTTCGACATCAGTATTCCAATACCTTTCGGTATAAGGAAAGAGTGTTTCTAACACTGGCAGTAAGTTTTCTTTATCGAGTAGATTGTCATTAAGACGCGGAACGCTCACGTCTTTATCGTAATCAACCAATATTGGGCTATCTGTAGTATTCTTATCAAACATATTAGGCGGATAGAGCATTTTAGGATGTTCTAAAGGACTACTGTCTTCATTATCATACATTTGATCTGCAATACCACCCGCACCATCACGAATCATACTTTCTTTGCTGTTTTCACTATAGCTAACATTAAGCTCTATCTCATCCCAACCCATAAAGTCAGCAAAGACTGTCTCCCAGACTCTTGGTGCATAATGACCTTGGCTAATAGTAGGATGTGGGTGAGTGTCATGGCTAAAGTAGTCACTCAGCTTAAAGCCATTACCTTGCAGCACTATATTTAGTCTTTGATTCTTTAACTGATCGATAGATTTAAAGCCTGCCTGCTGTAGCAATAGCTTTATTTTTACAAATATGTATTCATAAATACTCTCAAAGAACATCTCTGCGACTTTTGCGACCTCACCTGGATCACTTGGCAGCTCATCAACGATACGAATACCATTACGAATTTGGAGCTTCATAACTGACGCTAACAAAGTCTCATAATATGCTGCATTGTCACCTTCTGACTTCATGTCTATTTTATGCTCTAAGAACTTGCGAATCGGGCTATTTGTTGGCGTAAGCATGGCATTTAATAAATCATTCCCTGCCCATTTAATACTGCTTGAGTATTTTAAGCGCTGTATCGCCTTATCATAGTCCTCATATGACAGCTCAATATCAATGTCTGTCGTGCCACCGCCCATATCAATAATGACATAAGACTCATTGGGATTAATCATCGACATCTGTAGCGCTGCTTCGGTCTCGGATACTTCTATAACCTCAGGCTCTTTAATAGCAACTCCCGTACTATCTGCTAACTTGGCCAATATGGTTTTCATATCACGTGCGTAAGTATTGGCAAAGGTAGTATTTTCAAACATAAAGGCATCAGGGCGCGTGACATATACATAGTCCATATCCGTAACCCCAGAGAACCTTAAGCGGGCAAATACCCCAATCAACATCTGCTCGATATATATCGAGCGCAGTCTACTAGATAAAGGGTAATCACTGCCGCTCGTCTCTTGTGGCCACTTAATATTGCCATAAATACGCTGAATGTCATTGGTCTCAAGCAAGCTATTAAAGAACCTAATACGCTCATCATCTGAGTTTGAAACCCCTAAAAAGTCACTACATAAAGGGGTAAAAATAGGTGCATTCAGGTTAAGACCGTTGATAAGCACTTTGCCTTTATCAGCACCTTCCTTCATAGCCTTTAGCTGCACGTCAGTCTGATTACTACCATCAGGGTTGGTACGATTACTTAAGCCTAATAAAACCTCGCTAGGGATGGTATAACTGGCACCCTTGCTTACATTCGCTTGGCGCTGTAAGTAATATGCGCTGCGGTTTTTTAGCCATTCTTCTTGACCTTTGATATCATCGGCTTCTGAATAGACCAACCATTCCATTCTAGGTTCCTCAGCAGTATTGGCAAGATTCAGGTTTTCGCGCTTCACTTGTCCTTGGTCTTTATGTGCTTTTGCCATACAGGTATTAGACGTACCAAAATCCAAACCAATACATCTAATATGGCTACTGCCTGACTTTAGATTATCATTCAATATAACTGGCTGGGTCGCAATGACAGTATCGCCACAAGACAGCTCTATGATGGCAGGGACAAAGTCAACTTTTAAGGGAATAGCATCAAAGCCAAACACTTTAGATTCTGTTAAGTCTTGAGAATAGACCGTGACGGTCATTTTATCTGAGCCTAAAGTAGTGTGAAGCTTGTTGGCTAAATCTTCATAGACGTTACGCTTTTCGATATCCACAGTGATAAAGTAGTATCGCCAACCTTCAACTTTAAAATTCGGCCAAACGCCAACACCAAATGCTAAATCATAAGGAGTGATCGCAATAGTGGTTTGATTACTATCATTTCCATAGGGAAATTCCATCCAGCCTAGATCTGGCACATATAGTTTAGTATATTGTACTGAGCACTCATTATTGCTTTCACCATTGAATTTGACTCGGGTATGGACAGCCTCACTATTGTCAGATAAATGAGCGATTACTTCAGAGTCCAACCAATATTCTTTTTTGACGGGTAAAAATTGCTCAATATTGACCACGTTACCGTTATTGTCTGGCAGTTTATCTAACATGACCACTTGCGGATTTTTAATTAAATAGCTACTGGTTTTGACTACAGACTTAGAAGTACCTATCTCGCTAAGTGTCACAACATTACGACAGCCTAAGTTGAGCGCAGGATTCATAGGCTCAACGACACTCGGTGGCGCTGGTGGCGGCAAGTCAGTCAAGATACCTGTCAAAGCCGTTAACAATAAGTTTTCATGGGCATTTTTATTAGCGCTTGGGCTATTTTTTAGTCTTGTCTTTAGCACACTTAACTGCCCGGCAAAGAACTTATCTAACGAGCTGATTTTATTTTTATCGCCGCTTGTTTTGCGTGAAAACAGATCAGCATATCGGTAACGCAGACTTGGTAGTTGCATGCTTTGTAGCAAGCCAGCAAAGTACTCTTGAGCGGTGTTGTTTGCCGCCAAGCACCAGTAATAGCCGTTCCATAAAAATAATGGTGTGCGCTCTGAGTCATTAGTCACTATCATACCAAGCTCACTGTCTGACCAATTTTGGGTCAAAAGCTCACGCTTGAGCCAACGGTGATAGGCATTATTATCGTCTAGTGCAATACTAGTATAAATCACCTCTGTCGAGCCGCTAATAAGTAACCAAAACGCCGCTTCAATCACACGCTGAGCATATAAATACAAACCCTGATCGGTACTTTGGAATTTATTAGCCACTATCTTGTAATAGTCGGTTTGATTTTGCTCTAATAACTGCGAGACAGTAATATCACTTTGAATCTGTAGTCGCCACTTCTGTAATAAAAATGCCGCCAAGATATTAGGGACACCTTGCGCAATACTCTCATCTAACTGAATCGTATTGATAAGATTGGCAGTCGTTGATGTAGGCGACAAGGCATCCAACCAACGCAGTGTCTTAGGATGTTCTATATCCATAATATCCAAGGCAGCTACATCCCCTGCTAACTGCAAGTCCCAATCCATCGCACCGTAATGAGCAATATTACCTTTTTGTTGTTGCATCTGTAATTGGACTTGGCTGATGGATTGAGCGGTATTATCATTATTACGATAATCTGCAAAGGTCTCACCAAACTCTTCTGAAGGTCTAACGTATTTATTAAGGTTTTTGAATACTAAGCTGCCAATATTGCTAGCCAATTGAGCGTACTTACTCGCATCCGTGCCGCCTTGATCAACAATAGTATTAATCTTAGCTTGCAGTGTGGTATCAATGCCACCTTGGTCATTAAGAATGGTTTTTTCTAAGACTTTCATCGCGCACGATTGCCACAGCTCATCTTTTTCAAAGCCTGTCTGATCGTTTGCGCCAACCAGTTTTGACCATAATGAATTGGCATTGTCAGCGCTACTAATATTATTATATGCCCTAAATGCAGGAATAATACCTGAGGCATTATTATTATCATAATCATGCTTAGACAACCAAGTTAAGCTACTCTGATATTCTTTTTGCTCAAAAGCTAAGGCATCTTTTAGATTTGTTGCGACGACCTTGGGTACAAAAGTCACAGATTTCAGGCCGAACCATGCTTTTTTGCTCTCATGGCTCACACCAAAGCGCTGGCTAATCTCTTCGAGCAGCTTATGAACCGTATCATACTGCGCGGCTGAATCCCCTAATACCGTATGATTAATGCTACCCTCAGAGTAGCCATTAAGCACTTCTATAAAGGCTTGCATCACTAGGATGCTTAAAGCGTTTTTAATCAACAACATCCAAAGACTGGCAACGTCTTGGTCTTTTGAGAAATCCTTAAATTGTAGAGCTGCCGAAGTATGCGGATGAAACTGACCTTGGCGTATCTCATGAGACAGCTGAGTCATCGGCATATATAGCTCATTTGGCGCAAAGTGACGCGCAAAGCTATGCTGTACTGCATTTGCGGCTAATAAGTTGACCACGTGCGTATGTTCAGGTTGGTCAAAATCGCCGGCACTTGGCCGCTGAATACCTTGCCACATACTTCCTGACTGAATAAAAATAGAGCTAACGGCATTATTACTATTAGACTGCAACTCATGTTGGAAGTTTCGCAGCGCAAAAGCAGTATTACGTTTTAATTTACCTGTATCAAACGCGCTTCCCGTCGAGCCATCTTCACCCGGTTTTAGCTGGAACCAAGGAAGCGTGGCAACCGTAGCCAAATTGACAGTACTGCCTGATCCTGAACTATTAATAATCTCATTAAAGGTTCGCGCCAAAGTCGGAATAATACCACTACCTGTACCGCCAAATACTGAGCCGACGATGACAATATTACAACCTGCCGTATTAATACCTGTCACATCATCATCAAATAACGATAAGAACTCTTGCTGGAGAAGCGCCTTATTAGCCGTATTTACTTTGCCACTACCATCAAGTACTCGTCCAAGCTTTTCACCAAAAATAGTTGAGCCTACTTTTGGATTGGCATGCATACCCTCTGAGACTTTGATGTTTAAGTCCTTCTCATAAAAAAAGGCTTGAATCTCCTCCGTCGTCTTACTCTTTTGTGCCAATAGTACGTTTTTGACAGTCAATTCACTACTAGAAGATAGACTCTGGCTATAAGGGCGAATAATATCAAAATTAGCCTCTCGAGTTTTATTATCGATGCCTCTATGGCGTAGATACTCATGCAGACTTTGGATATCGGGTACTAGCTGGCTACGGCGATTAGCAATCTGTTGCGATTGTGCATCAGCATCGATAATATAAACGTGAGGAACCTCTACCGCTCCGGCGTTGCCTAATGCTAACACGCGCAAATAGGCGTGAATAATATGCTGACCTGAACCACCAACCCCAATAAGTACATTTGACACGGCAAACTCCTGCTAAATTTAGACAATATAATATTTTTATCAGATAAAAGAATGATACGGATGCTTTTTGGCGCAAAAGCCGTATTGATAGCAGTGGCTCACTTATAATGTGCCTAGCCTATCAATCATAGCTATCTATTATTGCCGTATAAGAATTTAGCAGTGACCAGTAGATAAATAAGTATGCTCATCATCATAACGACTAAGGCACTCACTATCAGGTTACCCAAAAATAGCGGCGTGGTGAAAGGTAAAAACTTAGTAAATAACACTGACTTAATATTCATACAGACTTTTATATTCAAAGGATCTGATATCACGGCATAGATATTTGGCTTGATACATGAAGCAGCTGACTTTTTAAGCAAAAAGTTTGGCAATATAAAGAGTAGCGCAGCAATACCAGCGGCATAACCGGCATAAACCAGCTTGGCGCGCTTGACTGTAATGCGAGGATTACGCCGATTGCGATGAAACAGTATCGCTGCAAAAACTACGCTGATAAAAATAGATATAAAAGTAATAGCGACATAAAAAGCTAATTGGCCAGTCTGCTTAAATGCAGGCGCTAACTCATTCATCTCTAAAATCATCAAGCCGCTTACAATAGCGACAATAACACCAGTGATCAAAATGGTTTTTATTACTGACTTATTCATGAAATCCTCGAGACGATAAATATCGTCAAATAGTAAGTTATGCAATAAACGAGTAGAGATTACGTGGCAGCTGGTAGATAAAGTTGCTAATAGTTATATGTTGCAATCTGGTGCGAAAAATTCATATTAAAAGTTGAGTAATAACAACTATTATCGAACTACAATCTCAAGGGCAAAAAAACCCTATTATTTCGGTTGACCTGTGCAGCTGTAACTTTTGAAACAATTTTGCGACCTTAAATTACTCGATCCGTACATAGATATCGTGCAATTCTACTTGATTAAAGTATTTTTTACTATAGTTCCCCGATATTTGTTTTATAATTATTTGAATTAATAAGTTCAGTAGTACTAGTTGCTATTTTTCAACAAAAGTGCATAATATTAACAAAATGTAATTTTCCAGGAACTTAAAGTTAAGTATTGACAAGTCAACATTATATAAAAATAGAATATTTCTTATCCTTTAACTGATACTTAAACTCGACTCAGTAATTTTCAGCGCCCTAAAATTGCTGAGCTAAGAGATAGTCATTAATTGGATATTTATATTTTTGAAAGAATTTTTTAAGAATAACTAACAAAAACACCAGTATAAAATGGTCAATGACTTAATTTTTCGCATTCGTTTTTAGAGTGTATTGACGTAAAAATAGTTTTTGAATTTTTTTATAATCTATGACAATAAAGAACTATCTTTTTATTTAGGGAATGTATTTATGAACAATGTAGCTGCTCAAAGATTTAAAAATGAAAACGAAAAGTTTTGTAGCGATTGTGCAGCTAATATCAACGTGAAAGCTGAGATTTGTCCTAAGTGTGGCGTTAGGCAGATGGCAGTGTCAAACGGATTTGTATCAGCACAGAATGGTAAAAGTAAAGTAATAGCAGCTGTATTAGCTTTTTTCCTTGGTGGCCTTGGAATACACAAGTTTTATCTGGGTCAAATTGGAATGGGTATTATTTATTTACTATTCTGTTGGACTTTTATCCCTGCAATCATTGCATTCATTGAGTTTGTTATATTACTACTAATGAGTGACGCAGAATTTAACAGAAAATATGGTGGAATATAATTGAGCCACCTCGACTATATCGGAGGCCGTTCATTTGAGTCAGGTAAAGGCAGCAAGGCATGACGGGATTAGACTATCATAACTCTGCTCTTCAAACTTAAAGATGACACATAACCAATTGTATTAAATAGGAGCCCCTTGTATCTTAAAGTCAAAAAAAAGGTATAGATCCTAAGTTGGTTAGAAGCCTAGGAGGAAAAGAAGTGGGCACAAGCTAAGTCTCTACCCCAAGGATGGATGGAGAATAACTTAATCAAGCTACTCTATAATATGCGCTGTATCGATTCTATAAGAACTTAACTATATTAGATCATTTCTTTAAAATTAGATGGTAAGAGACGGTTAGGCATCTCTAATATGTTTTATTACTATCCTTTCTTATAGGTAAAAGATGAAAATTTTAATTGCATTATTAGTTGTTTCACTACTTGTTGGTTGCGAAGGTAACAACAGCTCAAACAGCATCCAACAAGAATCTAAGATCGTAGAAGCTCAGCCTGCATCAAGACCATCAAGCGGTGTTTATGAAGAAAGACTTGGAGGTCAGGATTCAATAGCTCCACTAGAAATAAAAACTTAGCCAGGGTCAGATTATTATGTTAAGTTAGAAAGTATAGCTAATCGTGATCATACAATGACTATGTACATTCATGGCGGAGATACAATCTCTGTAGAAGTACCTTTGGGAGGTTACCTAATTAAATACACATCAGGTGATACATGGTATGGTGAACAGAACGATGTGTACTTTGGTAGAGAAAGCTTTTTTCAAGCTGATGAAACTTTTAACTTTACCGATACAGGCAATCAAATATCAGGATATACGGTTACGCTATATCAGGTAGTTGATGGCAATTTACAGACTATGCCAATAGATAAAAGTCAGTTCTAATACTCAAGGTATTCTCTAATAGTGCGCTTACTAAACTGAACCGCCCCGATATTTTCGTATTCTCTCAGAAAGTTGAACCTTCGATATAGTCCAGACGGTCCATTACTCCAATCTGGACACTTTTCATCAAAATTATCTTGTTTAGTTGGTTTCTTGTTATCTAACTAGCTCAAAATTTACATCCACAATCAGCAGTAAATGCATCACATACTTCATTAGTGATGACGATGCACGGGTAGCTTCATTGTTCGTAGCGTGAATTATCTCTTCTTCTTTAGGATTGATTACTGACAATGAATAACCACTATAATAATCGTCATTAGTGAAATTTTTTGATAATTGACGATAGTCAGCTTTGAACTCTGTCGTTATTTCTAGCTTTTTTTCTTCATTCATTATTTTCTGATACCTTAACTCCTCTTTTTTAGGTTTTGTTATTTGCTTCATCTGGTAAGAACTGATATTTATACGCCAGTATCTAGCAGGTAGTATTTTTATGGCGATATCCAAATAGTCGTAGAAAACCTTCTTTTCCTTAAATGCAAAACGAAGGTCGCTATGTGATGAGTTAGCCTTTTTATAGAAAATTGAAAGCATACGTTGAACATGCTCTTTCGTCGGCTGTTTGAGATATAGATTTTCTAACTTAATAAAGCTTTCCTGCACGAGTTGCTGCTCTTTAGCAATGGTTGGCAGCGTTGGTGCTATCAATAGATGCCCTGACTTTGGCTGTTTGTACTTAGATATTAATTTATAATGAGCCTTGCCATGCTCATCAGCTGCTAGAAATAGCGCTCGATCATATAGCCTAACTGCATCTTCATATACAAAATGATATTGGGCAGCTTCAGACACCGTTTTACCTGCCTCAATCTCACTTAAAAACTCTTCAATCTGCCAACGCTCATACCTACCAAAAATAGGTGAAATATCGATACTCTCTTCTTCTATATTTGATGTAGAAAAATATTGCTTATTGTTATCAAGCTTTCTGATGTTTAACTCACGATTGATAAACTCGCGGATTTTTGTCAGATCAATACTATTCTGTTCAAAATTTAAGGCTTTTGGATTATGTTGATTAAAACTTCGACGTGCTTTATTTGTAAGTTTCATAACGACATCAACAGGCAGTTTCGTAAGCGCCTGGTTAAGTAAATGTGCTGAGATGATATCTACAGTATGTACGTATGAGCTAAAAGTAGTATCTAGGTCAGCATGTCCCGCAAACTCCATTAAAGCATCCCAATGATGACCAGATTTAATACGCATTTTTCCTAACAAATCCTCTCCGATACGCTTGGCCTCATCTTCGGTATAATCAGTAAAGATATTTAAAATTTCTTGACGACATCTCAGTATTACTGCCATATTAGAAATAGCATTATGGCGAAAGCTATGTAATACCAAGTGTTGGTAGTGGGGGCCAATGACCTTTTTAAATACTCGATCCACATTACCTCGATCTAATGGAGTCAACATCCCCTCAAGTGCAAATAAATATTTCCCTTCTTTTTTACTACGATTTCTCTCTATAAAATAAGTCTGAAACCCTTTAAACTCATCTTGACCCCTGCCGTCAATCCCGTAGACTTAAACTTGGGAGATTTTGATTACGCAGCCTGACGATAAGAGTCAAACCA
>NZ_JASMRK010000027.1:0-37620 GCF_041431295.1 Psychrobacter sp. Arc9
TTGATGTCAGTTTGCTTAGTCATTGCTTATTCTCCTGTTATTGGATTATAAGCAGTTACACAAAGTTTGGGAAAGGCCCATATCAGTTATTACGATTTTTCAGACAAAATGCTGTCGATTAACTATTTTCGGATTTTTACTTTAAAAATCTAACCTAAATAGGAATTTATATAGATAAAACTCTAAAGTCTAAAACAGCCATTGTCTGATAATGAAATCATCACAAACAATGGCTGCTTAGTCTTGCAATAAATACAGTTGGTATGCCTCAGTTAATACTTATTTAGGCAACAATACTCTATCGATTACATGGACGACACCATTGTTGGCAGCGATATCAGTCTTCACAATGTTCGTTGTGCGACCATTCTCATCCATCAATTTGCCTTCTTTGGTTACCATCAGCGTGTCTTTGCTTGCGGTCATGACGTTACCAGGCTTTACGTCTTTGGCATACATAGCCATATCACCAGCGACTACGTGATAACCCAATACTTTGGTCAATAGTGGCTTATTAGCAAATAACTGCGCTTTGGTCATGCCTGTTTCTTGCAATGCTTGCATAAAGGCAGCATTGGTCGGTGCAAACACCGTATAGTGGGCGTTAGGATCAGACAACATATCGACTAGACCTGCTGCTTGTACCGCTTCTACCAAGACTGAAAAATCAGGATTGCTTTGCGCAATTTGTACAACATTCATCTTAGCCATACTCTGACTGTGCATAGGTGCTTTCATATCGCCCGTCTTTGCTGGCATCATATTATTACAAGCACTTAGACCTGCAATTGAGATGGCCAATGTACCGATGGTGGCAATTTTAGTAAGTTTCATAACATTTTCCTTAATGATTTGAATTTCTTTGACGTTGGTATTGTTTCAACTATGATATTACTGTCTTACAGATCATCCTGCCTGCTAATGCCATTTGCTCACTGTACTGCACTGCTAATACCGATACTTTTGATACAAGTTATTGCTAATAAATGAGCCTATATTTATAAGTAGGACTTACTAAGACCTTGTATTTCTGAAATTAAATTAACATGTAAGCAATCTTTATCAACCTGACTTTGCGCAATTTTTTGTGGTATGGATGTAAATTCTGTCTGACTTCTGAGCATTCCCGTTGGCTTTCATTTGCAAAAGAAAAGCTTTATGTAAGCCCCTAGCGAAATGATATTCATTTGTGCGTATCTGCTTTATGAAATAGACTCTAATACCTTGCTTTGTTACTTAGCTCTTCTCTTATTTATCTATTACCAAAGAGGAATATGCAGTATCCCTATGTAGCAAACTTTTCATGCTAAAATAATGCAAATTTGCGGTCCTCTTCGTGAGACTCTGCACGCTACTGGTTTGTTATTCCTTCTTTTTTTAATAATTACGATATAAGCAGCACACCTATGATTCCAACGACGACCTCACCAACCGATTCTCATACCGATACCGCCTCTAACTCCTCATCCGCTAATGACTTTATATTAACGCCGCCTGCTGTATTTCCTTTTAAAGAACAGCAGCTAACTGCTCGTGCCCGTATCACTGAGCAGATGGCATCACGCATTTTGATGTTAGACGGTGCGATGGGTACGCAGATTCAGACCTATAAACTAGAAGAAACGGATTATCGTGGTGAGCGTTTTGCTGATATCGACCAAGATGTACGCGGCAACAACGACCTGCTGGTACTGACTCAGCCGCACATGATTAAAGACATTCATCACGATCATCTGCTAGCGGGCGCTGATATCATCGAGACCAATACCTTTAATGGTACGCGTCTGTCGATGGCTGACTATGATATGCAGTATCTAGTGCCAGAACTAAATAGGACAGCGGCCAAGATTGCTCGAGAAGCGGCGGATGAATTTACCGCAAAAACGCCTGAGAAACCGCGCTTCGTTGCGGGTGTTGTGGGTCCGACGTCACGTACGTGCTCGCTATCGCCTGATGTCAATGATCCTGCGTTTCGTAATATTACCTTTGATGAGTTGGTACTCAACTACCGTGAAGCGACCTTGTGCCTGATAGAAGGCGGTGTCGATATTATTTTGATTGAGACGATCTTTGATACGCTCAATGCCAAAGCGGCGATATTTGCAATCACTGGTGTATTCGATGATATTGGCTTTGAGTTGCCAATCATGATTTCAGGTACGATTACCGACGCGTCAGGTCGCACGCTATCAGGTCAAACGGCTGAAGCGTTTTATAACTCTATCCGCCATGCCAAGCCATTATCGGTTGGCTTTAACTGTGCGCTAGGTGCTGATGCGCTGCGCCCACATATTCAGACATTGTCAAATATCGCTGATACCTTTGTCTCTGCGCATCCAAACGCTGGTCTGCCCAATGAGTTTGGTGAGTATGACGAAACCGCTGAAGAAACAGCTGCCCTACTCGAAGGGTTTGCCAAAGCAGGTATCCTAAATATCGTGGGCGGCTGCTGTGGTACGACGCCTGAGCATATCCGTCAAATTGCTAAAGTCGTGGCGAATTATCCACCGCGTGTTATTCCTGAGATAGCGCCTGCCTGCCGACTATCAGGTCTAGAGCCATTTACCATCAATTCTGATAGCTTGTTCGTCAATGTTGGTGAGCGTACCAACGTCACAGGCTCCAAAAAATTCCTACGCTTGATTAAAACCGAAGCCTATACCGAAGCACTCGATGTCGCGCGTGATCAGGTCGAGGGCGGCGCGCAAATCGTCGATATCAATATGGACGAAGGCATGCTCGACTCCAAGCAAGCGATGATTCACTTCGTCAACTTGGTTTCAGGCGAACCAGATATCAGCCGTGTACCACTGATGATTGACTCGTCTAAATGGGACATTATCGAAGAAGGTCTAAAGCGTACGCAGGGTAAATCTGTCGTTAACTCTATCTCGCTAAAAGAAGGTCATGCTGAGTTCGTTGAGCGTGCCAAATTATGTATGCGTTATGGTGCTGCGATTATCGTTATGGCATTCGATGAAGACGGACAGGCTGACACTTACGAGCGCAAGATTGAGATATCTAAGCGCAGCTATGACGTACTGGTCAACGAAGTGGGCTTCCCTAGCGAGGACATTATCTTTGACCCAAATATCTTTGCCGTTGCCACGGGTATCACCGAACATAATAACTACGGTGCTGACTTTATCAATGCCACGCGCTGGATTACGGAGAACCTACCGAACGCGATGGTCTCAGGCGGCGTATCCAACGTATCGTTTAGTTTCCGTGGTAACCCAATCCGTGAAGCGATCAACTCCGTATTCTTATACCACGCGATCAAAAACGGCCTGACCATGGGTATCGTCAACCCAGCCATGCTTGAGCTGTACGATGATATTCCAAAAGAAGCCCGTGACGCTATCGAAGACGTCATGCTCAATCGCAATCAAGGTGAAACTGGTCAAGATGCGACTGAGCGCCTGATGACGGTCGCTGAAAACTACCAAGATGGCGGTAAGAAAAAAGACAGTACCGTCGATATGAGCTGGCGCGAAGGTACGGTAGAAGAACGTATCGCCCACGCACTGGTCAAAGGCGTGACCACCTTTATCGAAGCGGATACCAAAGAAGCGTGGGAGAAGTATCCTAAACCGCTAGAAGTCATTGAAGGGCCACTGATGGACGGTATGAATATCGTCGGTGACCTATTCGGTGCGGGTAAAATGTTCCTACCGCAAGTCGTAAAATCTGCCCGTGTAATGAAGCAATCGGTCGCATGGCTAAACCCGTATATCGAAGCGGAAAAAATCGAAGGCGAAGTCAAAGGTAAAATCCTAATGGCAACCGTCAAAGGCGACGTCCATGATATCGGTAAAAATATCGTCGGTGTGGTACTCGGCTGTAACGGCTATGATATCGTCGATTTGGGCGTCATGGTGCCATGTGAAAAAATCCTCGATACTGCCATCGCAGAAAAAGTTGATATCATCGGTCTGTCTGGTCTGATTACCCCAAGTCTCGATGAGATGGTCTATGTCGCCAAGCAAATGCAAGAGCGCGGCATGACACTACCATTGATGATCGGCGGTGCAACGACGTCGAAAGCGCATACTGCCGTCAAGGTCGAGCCGCAATATCAAAACGATGGCGTCATCTATGTATCGGATGCTTCGCGCTCAGTCGGTGTGGTGACCAAATTACTATCAAAAGAACACCGTCAAGCGCTCATCGATGAGACACGCGAAGAGTATGTCAAAGTGCGTGAGCGTCTGGCTAAGCGTCAACCAAAAGCTGCCAAAGTCACCTATGCCGAATCAGTCAAGATTGGCTTTCAGTATGATTGGGAAACCTATGTGCCACCAGTGCCAAATAAACTAGGACAAGTGATATTGGATGACTATCCAATCGCGAATCTGCTACCTTATATTGACTGGACACCGTTCTTTATCTCTTGGGGTTTGACTGGTAAATACCCGAAAATATTGCAAGATGATGTGGTTGGTGAAGCGGCTCGCGATCTATTTGAAAATGCAGAAGAGCTACTACAAAAGATGATTGATGAGAAATCAATCGTAGCCAAAGGGGTGTTTAAACTGATGCCCGCGCGCCGTACTGGCGCAGATACTGTGACTGTGTATGACGATGCGCCTGCTGATGGCGGCAACCCAACCTATCAGTTTGAACACTTACGCCAGCAAAGCGACAAGGCAAGTGGTAAGCCAAACTTTAGCTTGGCAGACTTTATCTCGCCATCAGAGACGCATACCGATCACTTGGGCGGCTTTACCGTCTCAATCGTCGGTACAGAAGCACTCGCTGAGCAATACAAAACAGCAGGCGATGACTATAATGCCATTATGGTACAGGCGCTGTCTGACCGTTTAGCCGAAGCATTCGCCGAACATCTACATGAGCTAATTCGTAAAGAATATTGGGGCTATCAGCCGACCGAGTCACTCACCAATGATGAGATGATTAAAGAGAAATATGTCGGCATCCGCCCTGCACCTGGCTACCCTGCCTGTCCTGAGCATACCGAAAAAGGCAAATTGTTTGACTGGCTTGGTACAGTAGATGCGATCGGTACGACTTTGACTGAAAGCTATGCGATGTGGCCTGCGTCATCGGTCAGCGGATTCTACTATTCACATCCTGACAGTGAATACTTCAACGTCGGAAAAATCAGTCGTGATCAGTTAGAGAGTTATGCTGAGCGTAAAGGCTGGGATATGAAAACAGCTGAGAAGTGGTTAAATCCAAATTTATAGTCGATTGGCTAATCAAGTGATAGAAATCTGATAGTTATTTTTTGGCTTACTCATTTAATATGGGTAAGCCATTTTTTATGGCAGTCTATTTTGCCCACCATCAGCAAACTTATCGCTACGTTCATAGCAAAATACTTTCATCATTTGCTAACAATAACCATGCTAGATTATTGTCTATTCTATTATTATTGTCTTTGTGAGATAGGCTATGAATCAGATTGCATTACTTTCTAGTTGGATTGGCAAAACTTTTGCAATTTGGGCATTGGTCAGTGCTGTTTTGGGATTTATTTTTCCTGAATTTTTTGCCTCGTTGGCTTTTTTAATCGTTCCCATACTTGGCATCATTATGTTTGGGATGGGCATGACACTCAAAACGGAAGATTTCCTAGAAATTGTCAAACGACCAAAGCCTGTACTGGTAGGGCTATTAGCACAGTTCACGCTCATGCCTTTGATCGCTTACCTATTAACGGTCATCTTCAACCTTGATCCTTTAATCGCAGTCGGTGTTATCTTGGTAGGTTGTTGCCCGGGTGGTACTTCTAGTAATGTGATTACGTTCTTAGCCAAAGGTGATGTGGCATTGAGTGTGGCGATTACCTCTATCTCTACCCTGCTTGCGCCTTTTCTGACCCCGATTCTATTAAATGTGTTTGCTGGTCAGCTGATCGACATCGACCTAGCCAGTATGATGATGACCATTACGAAAATCGTTATCTTGCCCATATTACTGGGTGTTATCTTTCATAAGTTTCTGGGTAAAAAGATCGAGTTCGTCACCGAGGTATTACCGATGGTGTCGGTATTGGGTATCTCTATTATTATAGCGGCAGTGGTGGCAGTATCTAAAGCGACTATTCTAGACAGCGGTGCTATCGTATTTATCGTGGTTGCCTTACATAATATGATGGGTTATACCTTAGGATATGTAATCGCTCGTTTGTCCGGCTTTACGGAGAAACAACGCCGCGCCATTATGGTAGAGGTAGGCATGCAAAACTCTGGTCTGGGCGCTGCCCTTGCGGCAACTTATTTCAATCCTGTCGCGGCCTTACCTAGTGCGATATTTAGTGTCTGGCATAACTTTAGTGGCGCGTTGGTTGCGAATATTTTTGCTAAAAGAGATGCTAAGTAAGCCATAGTTTCTCTTATTTGCATTCAAAGAGTAAACATTTCAATGTCGGTAAGACAAGCTGCGATCAGTTAGAGAATTATATGTCGCGTAAAGACTGGGACATGAAAACGGCTGAGAAGCGGTTAAATTCGAATCTATAAAACTAGATGATTTATTATGCAATGATTTTCTGAAAAATACATGTAGCTATAGAATTTAAATATACCATCTCCTCTATCTATTTCATGCCATAAAAAATGTAGTAGAAAAAGTGATGGTATTTTATTGTGTATATTTTATACCTTCTAAATATATATTATTACCACTCACTATCTCACACCTATGAATATCCAAAACAGAAAGCTCTCTCAATCAGTCCTACTTGTAGGATTTCGCTAACCAATTTAGTTTTAATAATTCCCTTTTTCTTTCGTGTCCCACTCCTTTGATAACCAACTTTCCTATTTCACTCATTTAAAAAATACTTTTTGGATTGGATTAACCAAAAAATGTTTGATATATTCGTAAATAACAATTTATATATTCTTTATTTAAAATATAATAATAAGGGGGTGTGGGGCACTGATATTTGAGCTAAGTAAGATTTTATCTTTTAAATCAAGGAGCGATAAAAATGAAATCATTTAAACTAGCACTATTAGCCATAACAACTGCACTCATTTTACAAGGATGTGGTGAAGACTCTGATTCTGATGAATCACCAACATCGCCGCCTGATCAACCAGATATCACACAACCTGATCAGCCGGATATCGATACCGAAATCGTTGGAATGTGGAGTAGCGACGATGCTGGTAACGACTTATCAGTGATTGTCTTTACAGATGACGGTAATTATGTACAGACTCAAGTCAATGCCAGTCGCTCAAAGAGTGACCCTGAAAATGGTATGGAGTCAGGAACGTATAGCATTGATAGTAAAACAGGTAAACTCACCGCTACACCTATTTTTGACAAGAACGGTAACGCTGGATTATCAGACGCTCCCAATCCCTCTGCTAAAGTAGTGAATGGCAAGCTTATCCTCGAAGTCGATGAAAACGACAATGGTATCATTGATAGTAATGAAATCTACAGATTCTCAGAGGTCAAACCTGAAGGCATCTTAGGATCTTGGAGCTTTGATAATGCCGATGAAGATGAACTAGTCGGAGTGGCTTTCTTAGAAAACAATACTTATATCTATGTGCAAGTGGATGACACTGGTTTAACCAGCAATCCCGAAAATGGCATGGAATGGGGTACTTATGCTATCAACACTACGACTAAAGCGTTAACAACCACACAGTTTTATGACGACAATGATGGAGTTGGATTATCAGAATCGCGTACCCGTTACGCGCGTGTGACTGGTGACACCGATCTTACCATTGAGGTTGATAACAATCAAAACGGGGTAATAGACGATAACGAGAAGTTTATGTTCTCAAGAAACGGGTCTAGTACCGTTGTAGACTCCAAAATGCTCTCAGGGCTGTGGCAAATGAAGCAGGGTAACGAAGAGCTAGTAAGCTTATCCTTTTTAGACGATGGCACTTATGTACAAACCCAAGTGACTGGCCCTACTTCATCAAGAAATGAAGACAATGGTATTGAGTGGGGTAAATACTCTTTAAAAGCCAATGATGAATTGGTCATTGATAAAATTATTTATGACGCTAACGACGATTCTGGTTTGTCAGATGATGTGCTAAGAACGGTGCAAGTCTCTGGTGATACACTGACGTTAGGTGTAGACGATAACGACAATAAGATCATAGACGATAATGAGTCCTTTACATTCGTTAAAGCCAAGTCCGAAAATGAGTTAGGTATCTGGAAGGCACAAGCAGGTCAGTTAGATGACGAGCTTGTATTGGTCGGATTCTTAGATAATCAGACTTTTTTCCATATCGAAGTGGATGAAAAGCCGCCTTTTGACGATGATACTGTATCACCCTCTGGTATGGAATGGAATCTCTATACTTTAGGTAACAATGATCTATTTACTCTTGGACAATCACTGTATAGCGATGGTGATGGTGATTTATCATTTTTTTATCAGATGAACGTTAAAGTCGTGGGTAACACACTCACCTTTAACGGCTATGAAGATCAGATGGAAGTACAAAATGACGATGGTGAAACGGTAGTTTTTGATCGTCAGTAACTATCAAACAACCCTAGAAAAATAAAAGCATATAAATAAAGTTCAGCTTATCCATTGATGGGCTGAGTTTTTTAATTTGGGTTAATCACTTTTCACTTTACCCCGCCGACACCGCTCAGAACAATAAATCACCTGCTCCCAATCCTTCTCCCACTTTTTACGCCACGTAAATGGGCGTTGGCAGATGGGGCAAGTTTTTTGCGGTAGATTTACTTTTTTATGTGCCATTATTTGCTCCCATCTACTTCTAACTATTTGTATTGTGGTGACATCTTACTTTTGATGATCCAGTCCTTCGTACTTTTTAACACGGCGACATTGGTCTGAGCAATAGACCATGCTCTCCCAGTTTTTATCAAGCTTCTTAGTCCAACTAAATTCGCGCTCGCAGACAGGGCAAAGTTTTTTGCGGACATTCTTCTTTTTGTGCGCCATACTTTTTTATCCTCAGATTTATCTTATTTTTGAATTAAGTATTAGAATTTCGATATGCGTTTAATACACTAACGACCCCATATCGGTGAGCGTACGACTCCACCATTTTGACCGCTAATGGCATAGCTGATATTACCTGACAGCGAATGGATAACTAGACTACCACCATTTTGGCTTGCTACTTGCCCGCCCACATTCAAACGGCGAGTTGGATAGACGGCATAATTGCCAGAGGGAGATAGACGTGCGGGTTCATCAAGCCCTGTTTCTGCCAAGTTGACCACTTGCCCAGTCATCAAGGTCATGACAGCCGCCTTGCGACCATTTAGATAAGCCATACGCTGACCATCTAAGCTAAGCTGAGGACTGGCCACATACCCATTTGTTGATACAGTTGTCGCATTGCCCGTAGCGAAGTCATAACGATAAATTCGCGGTCGTCCAGCACGGACTTTATCACTGGTATAGACAAAGCTCTTGCCATCGGCAGCATAACTGGGCTGTACCTCTGTACTCGGCAGAGTCGTTAACTGCTGGGTATTACCATCACTCAGACGCATCTTATAGATATCAGCATTACCACCGACAGTAGAGCTATAAAGCAAATCTTGACCATCGGGTGAAAATGACGCTGACATATTGCTGCCTTCAGCATTTACCACTAGGTTGCGCGTATTGCTACTACGATCATAAATATAAATTTTGGGATGCTCACGCGGGGCTTGTTTGCTATAGGCAAGCAGTTGTCCGTCTGCCGACCATGCTGGCGCATAGATATAGCCATTAAGCTGATCAATTAGCTGACGAGCGCTACCGTCAGGACGAATGCTATAGAGGGTCGATACTTTTGCCGTACCTGCGCCCTGCTCTTCTACATAGGCAATGTATCCTCGGCGATCAATAACTGGCATACGTGCAGTCAGCGGATTGGTCTCGACTGTACTGGTTGGCTTTTTTACTGAAGTATTAGGTAATGTCTGACAGCCAGTGAGGACGGTAACTATAGCTATCGTAGTAATGACTTTTATGGTTTCAAACATAGCGCGGTATCCAATAGATCCTAATGATAAAAGTATTGTGAATAATTAAAAAACTATCGTCACTGTTGCAGACTCAACGCCATAGATAATATCTTACGATATCAAAGGTATTATAGGGTTATGGCTCTAGTGTAGCCTAAACTGAGTCAAACTTTGGATAAAAAAATGCCCCACTTGATAGCGAGGCATGTTGCGTTTCAAGAAGAGTAGCTTTAAATAAGTAACTTTAAATAAGTAACTTTAAATAAGTAACTTTAAATAAGTAACTTTAAATAAGTAACTTCAGACGAGCAACTCTAGAAAAGTAGTTACAATTGTTTAAGTTTACGAACCAGTCAAACTGTTTACTCAATTATTAAGCTACTTCGCAACGGCTTTAAAATAAGCGACTTGATCATTATTTTTAATAGTCAAAATAGGCACATTGTTGGCATTCTTACTAAGGCTATATTTACCTTTTACAGTAGCTAAGGCAGCAGTATCAAAGCTAGCTTGCGGTTCAGGACATGCCATCATAGTACTGATGCCGTTTTTAATCTCGACTTCACCATTTGCAACGCTATATCCAGCGCCCATGCTATTACAGGTATTCATAAATGCCACGTAATCTCTACCGTTATCATTCATAAAATTTAAAGTTAATGGCTTGGCTGGGTCAAAAAATAGCTGCGTTACTTTATCACCATTGCTACGTTTGGCATCAACGAGCTGCCAGTTGTGCGCTTGCAAGATATCTGCAGTGATTGGTTGGTTAACTGGCGCAGGTAAACTCGTCGTCTGGCAACCCGCAGCAAGTGTACCAACTGCCAATGTCGCGGCCATCATTACTTTAGTCATGTTCTTCATTTCAACTCCTCGCTTTATTACACCCGATACTTTTACTAAACACACTATCTGCTTGAGCCCTCAGCGCTAATAGACAAACGATAAGCTCTAATAAACATAGTAAAAGCTCGGACTTATTATGATTCATTTATTGTTTTATTTAATGCTCTAAACAATGACATTATTGTGCATAACTCACAGGAAGGTGTCATCATAAACTGGGTAGTTATTCGGAATACGTTTTGTACTACTTTGCAAATATCTAGCTACTTGCTCTTGCCAGTACCTAAATGAGCTGCTAACTATAATTTTGCTCACTCTGTCCATCCGTATCAACGATGGTTATTGATTGTTATTGATTGTTATTGATTGTTATTGATTGTTATTGACGATAACTATTGATGATAGCTAGTGACAGTAATTATGGATTATTGGCAGCTTGCTGTCGTTGCAATGCCGCATAGCCATCCAGACGCTTACGCTCAGTATCATTAAATAATTGCTGTTCAAGCTGATTGATTTGAATTTGCGCTTGGGCGGCATCGACACCTTGGATTAATAAGCGATTTTTTTGAGTTTCATACTGGGTGAAGCGTTGGTCAAAATTAGCGTCTTCTTGATCTACTTGTGCCAGCCTTTCTGCTGCTGGTGCGCCTACTAGCTCTCGGCGCATATTATATAACTCCTCGGGCGTTGCACCGCGAGCTTTCATCTGTTCAGTGCGAGTCATCAACTCGCTAATATTGGCTTGTTGCATGATATTGCTTTTAGTAGCATTCTCTGGCAATCGACTAATATAGTCCTGACGGGCAGCTTGTTTCTGTGCGTCAGACATTTGCTTATTTTGGTCAATTCTGACCATCTCTATACTATAACTATCGTAATCATCCTCTGCGCCAAAAAATGCTGTAATAGTTTGCTTATCAAAGTACTGCTGACGTAGATTAGCGATGTCTTGTTTTTGTTGGGCAACTGCGTTCAAATCTAGCTCACCACTTTTGGTCGCCTGTAATTGCAGATTGCCGTAGCGCTTCTCTATCTCAGGAAGTGCTTTAAGGTAAGCAACATATTGATTAAAAATAGTGACCGCTTGGCTAGCGGCAGGCTCTGGTGTGTGATGGCGAATATAACTCTCCACACGGGCAAATATAACCGCTTCCTCTTCCTCACCTAGGGCTGATAGAAAATAATCAAACAAACGCCGCAGACCTTCAGTGACGACCAACTGTTTATTTTCATCGATGATGATTTCACCATCAATCTGGGTACCCTTTAATGAGCGTGGTAAATTTTCTAATCCTGTGACAAATTGAGACTGGCTGGGTGGCGTTGTAGCTTTCACGACTTGTTCCGCAGCCAACTCAGTTGTCACTGATTCGTTAGTCTCATTATCGGAGACGGACGGTTTGATTGAAGCTGAATTTACATCATTACTAGGCTTGAACCACAAAATAACCGCCGCTGTGGCAATGATAACCACAGCGATGATAGCAATTGTTGCATAGGTTGGACGGCGGTTATTTGACATAAACGATATTTCTCAATTAATGAGCATTCTTGTTTTGTAGTTCAGCTTATAGGTTGGCGTTTTTCAGACGGTTTACCTGAGTACGATAGATAGATTTTGGCTCAGACTCTCCCCATGCCGTCAGACCCAAGACTTGATCAGCGGAATCCAAATGGTTCATTCTATAATTATCACGAATCACATAGCCAAGACGACTTGAGCAAGCAGATACCAATCCATCGTTAGACTCACCTGCAAACGGTACGCCCGTTGCGGCTAATAGATAATCGCTAGGATCAAGTGCGCTCGTTATTTGCCCAACGCCACTAAACGAATAGTATTTGATGCCATTGACCACCGTACTAGTCGGTTGACCACAGTAGTTTTTGGGCATTGCTGCAGGAAATTTGGCATTGAACTTAGCAGCACCATCGGTCGATAGAGCCACGAGCGCTTGCCAGCCATCTTGTTGTTGAATTTGATTGAAACTGATACCAGAACCAATATCTGTAAAGCCACCGATCAGATTAAACACGCCTGATACTAGCTGGGTGGTGACATTAGATGGCTGTCCAGAAGTATTATTTGGCTCAAGGACATCTTTAACAAAATCAGCGGTTTTTGATCCTTGCTCTGGGCTTGATACCGCGGTTACTGAAGCCACGTACTTTGGCGCGACGCCAGCGACATAACGGATATCTATACCGCCCTGACTGTGTCCAAACAAATTAACTTTAGACTCACCTGAAATCGCGGCAATGGTCTTGACCTGTTGTAGCAGTTGCTCACCTCGAACTTCGCTGTTATTGACCGCTGACGTTTTGGTGGTATATACCTCTGAGCCACCTTTCATCAAGTCTTCTGGAATACCGTTAAAATAGTCAATGACTCCAAATAGCGTTGTGAAGCCGCCAAGCCCGTGTGCTAAGACGACCGGATATTGAGTTTTAGTGTAACTAGAAGTGAAATATTTACTGTCCACCAACTTGCAACCGTTAGCATTGGCACAATTATAGTATTGTCCTGCAGCTTGAGCAGAAGTGGTTTGCATGGTCATTAGAAGCACACCAGCACTGATTGAACCCAGTATTGGTAACAATGTCTTTGGTGTGAGAGCTGCACGAATGTACAAAGAAAGCGTCATAACAACATCCTTGTTATCATTGATTTGGTTATTTTTACTGCACAACTACAGTAAAAATTGCTGCTAATTCCGTTAGCAGGCAAAATTACATTACTTATATATCCTGCAACATTCAACTAATTTGTCAAAATATGAATATATTAGTCTGACTAATGAGTCATATAAGCCCTTACCAAGCTGTAAAGCAATTATTTTCAATGATAATGATAGGTACACTATCACTTAACGTAAAAGTGTCACTAGTACGTTTATGGTATAATCTATCCACAATGAACCCATAATTATAAGATATACGATGATGACTAAAAAATCCCTTATCCAGTCTCCAGAAGCCATAGAAAAAATGCGTGTGGCCGGTAAACTCGCTAGTGATGTCCTTGTCATGCTCGACGAGCATGTCAAAGTGGGCGTCAGTACCGAAGCACTCAATCAGATCGCCCATGACTATATTGTTAATGTGCAGCAGGCTATCCCTGCCCCACTTAACTATAATGGTTTTCCAAAATCTATCTGTACCTCAGTCAACCATGTTGTCTGTCACGGTATCCCAACTGAAAGCAAGCTGCTAAAAGATGGGGATATTATCAACATCGATGTGACTGTTATCAAAGACGGTTACTATGGCGATACCTCAAAAATGTGGATCGTCGGCAACGGCTCTATCATGGCACAGCGTATTTGCAAAGTGGCGCAAGATGCCCTTTACGCAGGTATGAGCGTGGTCAAGAACGGTGCACGCCTAGGTGATGTTGGCGCTGCTATTCAGGCCGTTGTCGAGCCTGAGCGCTTTAGTATCGTTCGCGAGTTCTGTGGTCATGGTATCAGTGATGAATTCCACCACGAGCCACAAGTCATGCACTATGGCAAAAAAGGCACTGGTTTTGAGCTAAAAACAGGCATGACGTTTACCATCGAGCCTATGATTAACCAAGGCACGTGGCAGACTAAGATTTTACCTGATGAGTGGACGGCGATTACTAAAGACCGTAAATTGTCTGCTCAATGGGAGCACACCATGGTCGTAACAGACAATGGCTGTGAGGTATTTACCACTCGCCCCGAAGAAGATTTAAGTTTTTTGACGCAGTAGTACAATCAAAGATCGCTTAGGCGGTCTTTTTTTTGGTCTTTAATTAGGGCATATTGAGTATTGTGCTTATAGGCGCTTTGTCTTTATACTCAGATGACCTGATAACTTCTATTGATATATTTATCAGCACTTTTATTGATACATGCTATTCGTGACTTTTATTAGCCATCGTCATATTAGATGCCCAATAGCGCTCAGCTCAAACGTTCTATTTCTAAACTCTTAACTGGATAACACTCATGTTTAATTGTGATATCGCCTCTGTTGATTTGACGCCTTTACCGATACTACCAAGTGAGGTGGCGACAGACTCATCCCCACTGTCAGCCAAAAATGTGACAGACAAGAATCTACTTGGCATTCCTGAATGGTTGGCACAAATCAACGACGATATCAGCCGCTCACTAGAACGTGGTACTAATATTCGCCAACTGGTTGCAGCACGTGCTTGCGCTATCGACAGCCTATTGATTGCATTATTCAAATGGTTTGAGTTGGATAAGACTGATTTGGCGTTTTTTGCGACTGGTGGTTACGGGCGCGGTGAGCTATCGCTTTATTCAGACATCGATATTTTGCTACTGTCTCCTGGTGAAATAGGTGCTGATGCCAGTAGTAAAATTGACAAACTGGTCGCTCTACTATGGGATATAGGACTAGAGCCTGCGCTCTCTGTACGTAGTGTCAATGATGCGCTAGAGGCCGCGCTTGATCATACGATTGCCAGTGCTCAGCTAGAGGCTCGACTCCTAATTGGTAATGAAGCATTGCAAGACATGCCCGCTCAAATCGTCAATAAACAGTGGTCTCCGCGCGCATTTTTTGATGTAAAAATGGAAGAGTCCAAAGCGCGTTACTTGCAGCACAATGCCACCGAGTACAACCTTGAGCCCAATATCAAAACAGCGCCAGGTGGGCTACGTGATATCCATATCATCGGCTGGGTCACTAAGCGTTATTTTCGCGTGAGCAAGCTATATGATTTAGTTCAACAGAACTTTTTGACCGAAAAAGAATTTGATGAGTTAAGTTTTGCAGAAGGCTACTTATGGCAAATTCGTCATTACTTACATGTACTGACTGGCCGTAATGAAAACAAGCTGTTGTTTGATTATCAGCGTGAGATCGCTCAGCTAATGGGCTACGAGACCCAGCCTGATGACCAGCCTAATGCTGCGGTCGAACGGTTTATGCGCGACTATTATCGCTGTGCGATGCAGATATCAACACTGTCTGAGATGCTGACCAATCATTATTATGAAACGATCATAGAGCCGCAGCTGCCTGACGATGAACGTCCAAAAAAACAGCCTATAAATGCGCGATTCAATCGTATTGGCAACCAGATTGCCATTGCGCATCATCGAGTGTTTGCACAGCACCCAGAGTCTATCTTAGAGATGTTTTTATTGATGGGTCAGCACGGCATCGACAAAGTTCGTACCCATACTTTGCGCGCACTCAAAATTGCCGCACGCGGCATCGATCAGATATATAGAGACAATCCTACTCACAAAGCGTTGTTTTTATCGAATCTAAAAGAACAGAACTACTTGTTTCATCGTCTACGTACCATGAATCGCTATGGAGTATTAGGTAACTACATTCCTGCTTTTGCGCAAGTTACTGGCCTCATGCAATATGACTTGTTCCATCGTTATACAGTAGATGCGCATACCTTGTTTTTGATTAGAATCTTGCATCGATTTACAGATCCAGCCTTTCAAGAAGATTTTCCGCTAGTCAGCTCTATCTTTCAGCGTATCGAGCGTAAAGAGATTTTGGTACTGGCAGCGATGTTCCATGATATTGCTAAAGGCCGTGGCGGTGACCATAGTGAGCTTGGTCAAACTGAATCGATTGAGTTTTGTTTATCGCATGGTATGAGCTTGGCGGATGCGAACTTAGTAGGCTGGCTCACGCGCTATCACCTTCTTATGTCGATTACTGCACAGAAAAAAGATATCTCAGACCCTGAAGTGGTGACTATTTTCTCTGATCTCATCGGTAACGTGACTCATCTAAACCATCTGTATGTACTGACGGTGGCTGATATGAATGCGACCAACCCACAGCTATGGAATAGCTGGCGGGCAACCCTCATGAAACAGCTATACTCACAAACTCGGCGCATCTTGCGCGCTGATATCGATGCGCCCACTAATCGTCAAGATATGATTAGTGCCACACGCAAGCAAGCGTTGACGATGCTAGATAATGTCAACAACCAACATATGAATCGCGATGAAGTATTGCGTCTATGGGATGACTTGGGCGATGAGTATTTCTTGCGAGAAATTGCAGAAGATATCTTATGGCATACTGAAGCTATTTTGAATCACCCACCGATTGGATTGGCCTCTAATGCTGATAGTCCACCGTTGGTCGTTTTGCGTGAACATCGCGAATTGGCACTTGATGCAGTACAGGTATTTGTTTATACCCAAGATCAGATGAACCTATTTGCCGTTACCATGGCAGTGTTTGATCAGATGAATCTTGATGTTTTAGATGCACGTATTATCACAGCGACCCGTGACTTTGCTTTGGATTCTTATGTATTGCTAGATCCTAGTGGCACATTGCTGGTCGATGAGGAGAGCCAACAAGAGCTAAAACAACGCTTAATTGATTCGTTCAAAGACCCTACTGTACTTAAACTGACGAACAAGCGTATGCCGCGTCAATTAAGACACTTTGAAGTGAAAACGGTGATTAACTTTGAGTTCAATGAAGCATCAGGCCAGCACATCATGAGCTTAGAAACGCTTGATCAGCCAGGGCTATTGGCGCGAGTTGGGCAAGTTTTCTTGCAAGAGCAAATCGAAGTACATGCTGCGCGTATTACTACTCTAGGTGAGCGTGCTGAGGATATGTTTTATATCAGTGATCAAAACGATAAGCCACTCTCACCTGATAGACTGGAAGCATTAAAGGAAGCGCTATTAGCCAGTCTTACCGTTCAGAAAGAGCATAATAGCGTAATATATTTTTGATACGGCTAGATAGTTTTGGTTAGCCATTATTTTGAATATTAACTAGCAAAAGTAGTCTGATAGTCATCATAGAAGTACGTTTTATAACGTACTTCTATAAGTTATCTCGCTAGCATGTTCGTTCAATTCATCGTCAGCAAGATCTGGCGGCAAAACACCTACTTCAGGTGGCTGCTGCTCCATGATTAATCGTCCAGCATCGACTTCTTTTTGTAGCAGGCATTGCAAGCTTGCTAGGTGAAACTGTCCGTCTAGATAATCATCTAACGCTTCCAAAGAGATAGGCGACTTGGCATGTACATCAGGATATAGGCTATCCTCTGCCAGAATAATCATCTCATTGAGCGCCTCTTCGCGCATTAGCTCGTCGTTGTCTATTTTGCGCTGGAGTTTGTTTTCCAATTGGCCTTTAGCAGCAAGTGCGCTGACAAAAAATATGGTCTGTATCACAAATAAAGAGACGTATTGCCATAGCGGTAATGAGATACCGAATATATTATTGAGCAGCATCAAGGCCATTGCCACTACCACGTAGCCGACTAATTGCCACAACAGCCACATAATTAGGCTGTTTTCACCATACCAAAACATTTTCTTTTCTTGACGCTCGATCAGTTGCTGGCGCGCTTGCCACCAGCTCTGTTCACGCTCTTTGAGCAGCTTATACAGGTTAGAACGCTGCAAACTGTTATCAAGTTTTTCATCATTGATATCTTTAGCGATGAGATCATCATTATTTAGCACACTAGACATATCAAACTATCCTTAAAACGATCTACCACGTTTGTGATGTAGTCATTCTTTATTTTGTTATAGGTTATAAATTATGAAAGGTTCAAAAGACTTTTTGGCGACTACCTATTTGGTAGTCATACAATGAATAGCTTACGCTTGGTAAATACCTATTCACGATATAAGAAGAAAAGGACAAAAAATTAGAGAAGTGCTACACTGCTCTAATGTAAATTTTCTTTATAACTTTATTATTAATTGTCTATTATAGTTATCACACTTATGAATCACAACTTAAAGCATCTCCATCCTTATCCATTCGCAAAGATGGCAACCTTGCTTGCCGATAGCAAGCCTGCCAACGGTTACAGTGAAATAAAGCTCGGTATTGGTGAGCCAAAACATGAGCCTCCTGCATTTGTGCTGGACGTCCTACGCGAAAACTTGGACAAAATAAGTCGTTATCCAACAACAAACGGTATGTTTGAGCTGCGCCAAACCATCGCCCACTGGTTAGAGAAGCGGTTTTTTCTAAATCACGTCGATGCCAATACTCAAGTATTACCCGTGATGGGTACGCGTGAAGCGATTTTTAGCTTCGTACAAGCAGTCGTTGATCATGATGTAGCTGACAAAAAGAGCAATGCTCCAGCGTCTAACACATCGCCTACGGTTGTCATGCCCAACCCGTTTTATCAGATATATGAAGGCGCAGCGATACTGGCACAGGCAACACCTTACTTTGTCCCTTGTACATCAGATAATGACTACAAAGGTGACTATCGCGCGGTACCAAAAGACGTTTGGATGCGCACACAGCTCTTGTTTGTCTGTAGCCCAAACAATCCAACAGGCGCGGTCATGACAATGGATGATTGGGAATACCTCATTCGTCTGTCAGATCAGTACGGTTTTATTATTGCCAGTGACGAGTGTTATAGCGAACTGTATTTTGATACAGCTCCGATTGGATTGCTCCAAGCCTGTGCGGCCCTTGGTCGCCGTGATTTCAAAAACTGTATCGTGTTCCACTCTCTATCCAAACGTTCAAACCTACCGGGTTTGCGCTCTGGATTTGTGGCTGGTGATGCCAAAATTTTGCAGGCTTATTTGCAATATCGTACTTACCAAGGTTGTGCGATGCCGATACCACATCAGCTCGCCTCTATCGCTGCGTGGCAAGACGAAAAACACGTCGCTCATAATCGCGCGCTATACCAAGAAAAGTTTGCCCTATGGATGTCTGAGCTTGGGGAATTGCTAGAGTTACGTATGCCTGATGCTGGGTTTTACTTTTGGGTCAAAGTGCCTGAGCAGTTCGATGGTGATGATGAAATCTTTGTCAAAGCGCTGTATGAGCAAGCCAATATTCATGCATTGGCAGGACGTTATTTGTCACGTGAAGTTGATGGTCATAATCCTGGACAAGGTTATGTGCGTATCGCTCTGGTCGCGAGTGTCGATGAGAGCCGAGAAGCAATCAGTCGTATCCGCCAATTGTTAGGTGCTTAAAGCTAATTAGAAAAATCTAATGTAGCTGGAATAAATGTCGCAGTAGCAAAAAGCCTCCAATAACCACAATATAAATAGGGTTATTGGAGGCTTTTTGTTTTATTAATGCTATAGTAAAGTCTCTACCGAAAATATGCCATCAAGGATGATGCCGTGCCCCATCTTGACTTTAGCCAACCGCCCTTTGACGTACTGAGCTTAGCCGAGCGTCAAAGCATTAGAAAAAACACACAAATACGCTACCTTGCCAAAAACGAGAGCTTGCCTGCAGAAGAACTGCAATGTCTATATGTGGTCATCAAAGGGCAAATCGAGCAATCACTAGATGGTGAGTTTGTCGCGTCCTATGTAGGTAGCAATCATGCTGACGGTCTGAACAATAATGATTGGTTTGATAGCCGCCGCCTACCTGAATCACTTACCAAGGATAATCAGCTAGAGCATGAAAGTACACCTATACAGCCCTATCAATTCCGCGCCAATGAAGAAACGTTACTGCTCCAAGTCTCTGGCACTGCTATCGATAAAATCAGCGCGCAAAATCATCTGGTACGCCAAATGCTATCAGACAAGTTGCCTGAACGATTAAAAGCATTGCGCCAGCGACGTCATAATAGAACGCTAGAGCCTGCCAGCTACACCAACCAACAAGAAGTACAGCAGATCATGCTACAACCAGTGATAGATATTCATCTGTTGCCAGTGCATATCGTCGATGCCAATGACAGCTTGTACGAAGCGGCCCGCATCATGACCAAAGCTGGATTAAAACATGTACTGGTCCAACCGCTACATGGCTTAAGTGGCTCACAAACAGCGCAACATGAGACAAGATTACTTTTAGGGATTTTGACCGATACTGATATCTGCCGCGCGGTGAGTGACAGACAAGATCCAGCTATCACCCCTTGCCAGCGCTATGCAAATTTTAATCTACGTACGATCAAAGCCAGTGATGAGATTGGCGATGCGCTGCTGACCATGACTCGCTATCGTATTCATAGGCTGCCAGTCATTGATAAGAGTGGCGATGTCGTCGGTGTGCTTGGGCAAAGTGATATGCTCGCGCACATTGGCCATCACTCACAGCTGATTAGTATTCAAATCGAACAGGCACAAGATCTATCGAGCCTAGATACTGCTGTTGAGCTGATCGGTCGCTATATTCGTGCACAGCATCATAATGGTGTCAAAATCGGCAATATCAGTCGTATGGTACAGACGCTAAATGCGCAGGTATTTACCAAACTATGGCAGCTAATCGTACCTGATGAAGTGATGGCCAATACTTGCCTAATCGTTATGGGTTCAGAAGGGCGCGGTGAGCAAATCATGCGTACCGATCAAGACAATGCGCTCATCATTCGTGATGGCTATACGCATCCTGACCTAGCACAGTTCGCTGATACTTTTAATAGCCATTTAGCAACGCTTGGCTACCCACTGTGTGATGGTAATATCATGATGACCAATCCTATGTGGCGACAACCGCTCAAGCAATTCACTGCGCAAATTGGCCTATGGTTTAGGAACTCTGACCCGATGCATGGTATTTACTTGTCTGCGATACTAGATGGTGAATACGTCTGCGGCGATGAGTCACTGCTCACACAAGTACGTCAGCACTTAGAACTTGCTCATCAACAAGCAGATCCTATGTTTGTCAGGCAGTTTGCACGGGCAGCGCTACAGTTTGGCGATGTTAATCAATGGTGGCAGAAGTTTGTACCTTTACTAGGTGGTAAATCAGCATCATCCGATATTGACCTAAAAAAAGCTGGTATCTTTCCCTTGGTTCATGGTATCCGCACTTTAGCATTAGAAAACAATGTGCTCGATGTGCCTAGTACCAAGGCGCGTTTAAAGGCTCTGGTACAGGTTGATGCTATGACTCAAGAACGTGCCGATACTTTACTAGAAGCGCTAGAGTTTTTTATGGCGCAGCGCTTATCTGTGGCCCTCTCAACCGACGATAAGCATGCACGGCAAGTAGATCCAACGACTTTGACCGCACTTGAACGCGACCTGCTCAAAGAGTGTCTGGCCGTGGTCAAAAGCTTTAAAAATCAGTTGCGTCAACACTATCAACTAGAAATCGCATAAATGTGGCAGTCTTAATATAGAGACTTCATAAATAGAGAAATTTTATAAATACAAAAATAATATATAGATGAGCGATTAATATGAGCTGGTTACAGCAGTTATCTTGTGCTTGGCAAAAGACGCAATTGCAGCGTCCAGAGCTGGCCTCAATGTTTACGACACCTTCGGCTGAGCAGTGGGTGGCGATTGATTGCGAGATGACAGGGCTGAACCCCAAGAAGCATCACCTGCTGTCTGTAGCAGTGATACATATTAATGGCAATACCATCGACACAGGTAATGGTATGCATTTGGTTTGCAGTCCTCCTGTAATGCCAGACCGCGACACTATTGTCATCCATGGCCTACGTACCGCCGACGTTGAACATGGCATGAGTTACGATGACATGTTGGCACTACTACTACCATTCATAGGTAATCGACCAATCGTTGGATTCTGTACACAGCTAGACATGGCTTTTTTGAATCCTTTGGTTAAACGCTATATGGGAACCCCGCTACCAAACGAAGTCATAGATTTGCGTCATCTGTACAGTCGGCGTATCAGTGGTCACACACAAGGGCTTTCTGGCCAAGCCCAACATCTGACTCGCATATTAGCCCATTACAATATTCCTGAACTGGGCGCGCATGATGCTTATAACGATGCTGTTATGACGGCGATGGCTTTTTTACATGTGCGTTAGCAGCAAGTCATGCTCTCAGTTCAATCTATAGTTAGCGTTAGTTATCTAAATAAGGGCGTCATTATCGCTAGGGCGTGTCCTCATTTTGAAAATGGTGATAAAAATGAAGTAAATGGTAGTCAAACAAGGAAAGGAGTACAGATAATATCGAGATATTAGCCAGCTACTTGACGCAGTTTGGCAAAGATTTAGCCATTTTTAGCCCATTTAAATTTTATTGTTCAGATTGATGACACGCCCTAAAATTGTGCTGCTGGCATCGTGCGCGAAAACAGCAACTCATGTTACCATAGGCTGTTTTTGCCACCTGATGAAAGATGCTCATGCGATACCCTTCTAAACGCCGTCATTACTCTACTGCTGCAACCAAAATTGATACGCTTTGTCGTCATTTGCGACCGCTGAACCAACCTAGTAAACGTCTATCTAGGTTAGCGTTATTGGCAGCAGTTATAGTAGCGCCAATACATGCTCAAGCCGTGTTACCAGCAGCCATTCAAAAAGCCTTGGCACGTGCCGATTTGACAGAAGCGGATATCAGTATCGTTATTACACCTGTAGGTGACAAGACTGCCAGCCGTCTGCCTGCTCCTATTCAAGTCATTGATAGTGATGAACCTGACAGCCAATCTGCAACTACTATAGTATCTGAGCATCCAGTTACGAACGCCTCTACGGATACAAGTACCAGCGACCCGAGCCACCAGAACGTCTTAATTACCATAGAGCAGCGCACTATTGAGAAGCACGAGCGAAAGATACATACCTATACCGATGACCCTTATACTTATCAGAGCGTAGAGAGCATTCCAACGGTTATTCCTGACGAACCTCAGCATACGCTTGATCAGAATGCCAAGGCCCAAGATACTGAGAGCAATAATAAAGCCTCTATAAAGATTTCATTTTCGCCTTTGCTAGATCACCAGTCTGACATCCCTCGTACGCCTGCAAGCACCATGAAACTCGTGCCTAGCTTTATCGCTTTGGACACTTTAGGGGCAGATTTTGTGTGGCATACACGGGTTTATCACACAGGTATTGTCATCGGCAACCGTCTACATGGTGACTTGATTATTCAAGGTAGTGGCGACCCAAAAATGACCCACGAGCGTTTAAAGCAGTTACTGTATAAAGTGCAAGCATCCGGTATTCGTCATATCGATGGTGACATCATCATCGACAGCGCAGTTTTTAACAATGTTAGTAAAGATCCTGCCGCCTTTGACAACTCACCTCTACGCCCTTATAACGCCAGCCCTGATGGGTTTTTGGTTAACTTTAGCACCATTGGTATCAAAACTTACCCTCAAGATAATGGCCAAGCAAGTGTGACCTATAAGCCGCGGTTAGCCAACTATCAGCTGCCTGCTACAATCAATACCCGTGCAGCCAGTTGTGGGCAAGCAAGCTATAGCCTAGCGCCGCAGTGGCAAAACACGCAGCTCGTATTAAATGCCAGTCTGCCAGAGAGCTGCGGTGAGCATGTCTTTTACGTGGCATATCCTAATGCCAAAGAGTTTGCCGCACACGTCATCGCTGCCAAATGGCAAGCGTTGGGGAATACTTTGAGTGGGCAGGTCATCTCACAAGAAACCCCTTACGATATGACCAAGACGACAAAACGAGCGCACGGCCTTACGGCTATCGCGATGTCTCCTCTACCTATGGTCAGCTATCCGTCGTTGAATTTAACCGAGCAGATTCATGACATTAACCACTTCTCAAACAATGTCATGGCTGAGCAAGTCGCGCTATCTATAGGCGCTTACGATAAAGGAAGGCTGACTCATTCAATACCTTCTAGTACAACTGCGACTAGTCCAAGCAGTCATGAAGCCAGTGCTAGTAACGAGATGGATAACAAAGTAGCGGCTGTTAAATCTAGTGGCAAAAAGTCTGATAGCTTATATCAGTTTGGTAAACCTGCTACGACAGACTATCCAGCAGCCTTACAAACCATCAATCAATGGTGGCAAACCAATCTCAGTACACCACCGCCTCACTTGACCAATGGCTCAGGACTCTGCCGTGAGTGTACTATCACTGCCGCCAACCTAAGCGAGCTACTGACTTACGCTTATAGTCGACCAAATTTCGAAGCCTATGTCGACTCGTTAGGGGTCGCTGGGGTTAGTGGTACTATTGCCGCCCATAGCGATCGCTTGCCTGAATCAACAGCCACTGGCCGCGCATGGATAAAAACTGGCACGTTAAATAACGTCACTTCAATGGCAGGTTATGTCAAAGGACTGTCAGGACAGGATTACGTTGTCGTTGGTATAATTAATACTAATCAAGCATTAAATCCTTATGCAGCGCATCCTGTGTTAGATGCCATGCTCGACTGGACGGCACAGCGCTGATTTTAACGCTTTAAGACGTTGTATCATCCATACTCTATTTTTTACCTTTATAAAGGTTAGCTTATGTTACGCCAGACAACCAGTCTCAACAAACCTCAGACGCTTACACAAGTGCAGCCTAAACTGGCTCGATATATTGGTTTTTTTGCGATTGGATACACGCTTGCCAGTACCATATTTATGATGATACAGACCAAGCTTGCGCTCAATCCACAATTGGTCATGGTGGTTTCTATTATCGTGGGTGCTTATATCGCTGTCAGTAAATTTATCAAACATCAGAAGCGAGCATTAGCGCGAGATGAGATTAATAAATTGATGTTAGGTGGGGTTGTGACTGTCTGGATGCTGACTGTCATTTATTTTTCAGCCATCTGGTTTTGGCTGTTTGATACGATAAGCCGTGAGGTATTGTTTGAGATGGCGATGCAGCGTCCACTGCCCCTGCTTTCATCACTAATGCTAATGCTGGTTCTCACTCTAGTCAGTGCGCGAATCAGTCTATGGTCTATCAATCGATTATTAGACCCTATACGCAAATCAACGTAAGTACAAACCATCATCTACAAGGTGCTACAAAGTTTTCCCCTGCTAATGCGTAAAATCCGTTAGGCTAAGTTTAGGGCGTGTCATTATTTTAAGAATAGTATTAAAAATGAGACAAAGTAAGATGCGCCCTAGTAAGTAGTATTTTAGCGATGACTTGTTTTACCTTTATAATAGGAGCGAACATTATGGACATGATCTTTTTTGATAACATAGACAAGCTTGGTCGTATTGTTTTGACGACTGTTATGGTTTACGTGTTGATCGTGACAGTCACCAAAGTCTCTGGCAAACGCTCAACGTCACAGCTCAACAACTTCGATTGGATCGTTACGGTCATGATCGGCTCGTTGGGTGCCAGTACGATTTTGCTCAAAGACATTCCCTTTGTTGAAGGGGTGTCTTCTATTTTAGTATTGTACCTATTGCAATTTGTGGTTACCAAATATGCGTCTGTTTCACCGCAATTTAGTAACTTTATTTTATCAGAGCCGCGTATCGTTTTTTATCAAGGGCAATTTTTGCCAGATGCCATGCGTGATGAGCGTTTGACGCGTCAAGAAATCGAATGTGCCATGCGTTCTGAAGGGATTAATAGTTTTGATGATGTCGAAGCTATTGTTTTTGAGTCTGATGCAAAATTGACTGTCATTCCAAAGCCAAGCCAAGCGGACGATCAAAGCGCAAGTAGCAACGTATCAGAGACGATTAACCCTCTGATGTAAATTGCAGACAATGAAGAACGAGCGATACAACTATTAAGAGCACGCCCTAGTAAGCGTGAATTCAATTATCGAGATGGTAAGCATTATGAAAGTAAGGATTTTGACCGTTGGCAATAAAATGCCTAGCTGGGTACAGACGGGTTTTGACGAGTATTACAAACGCATTCAACCGATGCTAAGCACAGAAATTGTCGAAATTGCGGCAGCCAAGCGGGCAAAAAACCCTTCAGATGCTAATTTGGCACAGTACCGTGAGCAGGAAGGTCAGGCTATATTAGCCGCTCATAATGCATCAAGCCGAGAGCAATTGTGGGTATTAGATGTCAAAGGCAAGATGATTTCGACAGAAGGACTGGCTGATAAGCTCTCTGATGGCATGCTGCAAGGCGATGATATTGCCTTGGTCATCGGCGGTGCAGATGGTGTCTCGCCAGAAGTATTGGCAAAGGCTGATGCAAAGTTATCACTATCAGCACTGACATTGCCACATCCGCTAGTACGCGTCGTACTTATGGAACAATTGTATCGCGCGATGAGTATCAACAATAACCACCCTTATCACCGTGGTAATTAAATAAAATACTAATCTATTTTTTGATTCAAAACATCAACCCTAAAATAGATTGAAATACTGGCGCACGCCCTAATAAATGCAACATGAAATATCCAAAATGTGCGACACCCAACGCCTCTAAGCCCTCTCATCAACGTGATGACCATCATAGTGTGCAGACGCCTATCACAGCGGCTGCCGCATGGGAAAATACGTCTGATGTAGCGACGAATACATCTAAGCTACCAGCGCTCTTTATCTCGCATGGCGCGCCTACGCTTGCAATTGAGCAGTCTGCGACGACCAGTGCACTGGCACGTATCGGTCAAAACTTACCTAAGCCACGTGCCATCGTCATTATGTCAGCGCATTGGCAGTCAGCAAAGCTAGAGATTAGTAGTAATCCACAGCCAAAGACGTGGCATGATTTTTCAGGATTTTCGCCTGAACTTTACGACATTCAGTATCCTGCTATAGGTCAGCCAGCACTGGCTGAGACACTTACACAGCAGCTGACCGCACGTGGCATTACTTGTAGTGTCAATCCAGTACGTGCCTGTGACCATGGTGTGTGGGCGCCGCTCAGACATCTGTACCCAGAAGCCGATGTGCCTATCGTACAGATATCACTGCCGCAGCATTATGACAGTATCGCCTGCTATCAGTTAGGCGCGCAGTTGGCACATCTGCGTGATGAGCAAATCCTCGTCATTGGCTCAGGTAACATTACGCACAATTTACAAGCATTGCGTTGGGAAGCCGACAGCATCGATCAAGCAGCCAAAACGTTTAAGCAATGGTTGTTGCAGCAGCTCAAAATAGACATTCCCACGGCGCTCGATTGGCAGCAGTACCCAGACTACAAGGACATTCATCCAAGTGATGAGCACTTGCTACCACTGTTTTTTGCACTAGGTACTGGTCAGCGTGTCTCTGTCGTTCATCAAAGTATGGCTCATCATAGTTTGGGTATGGATATTTACCGCTTTGATTGAGTGCTATCAATCCAAACCATAGATCTCAATCCTACTTCTCAAAAGCGTGTTTGGTAAATAAACCTGCACGCTCCATCTCGCCCGCCACGCTGAATAATGTCGCTTCATCATTCATGCGCCCGATTAATTGCATACCAATCGGTAAGCCTTCTTTACTCATACCAAGGGGTACTGACATCGCGGGTAATCCTGTAACATTACCCAATAACGTAAAGCCCATCTTACCTAATACAGGTGCACTGAGCTTTTCAATCATGCCTGAGCTAAAGGCATATCTACCCATATTAAAGCCCTTGTTAAGCACCTCGGCGCTACGCATCATCATCTCATCCATACGGCTAGGCGGTAGTACACCATGCTTTACCGCAGGCGTGGGCACAGTCGGGCACAAAATCATATCGTAGTCTTCTAGTAATAGCCCCGTCTGATACTGGCTATAATGCCAGCCATGTTTGGCATGTGCCAAATCAACCGCTGATAGCGAACGCCCAAGCAGTGCCATATTATAAGTTTGTGGCTCTAGGTTTTTGATGTGGTCAGTACCAAACTCACGCTCGATATTATCAATCGTAAAAGCCGTATGCGCGCAGACCACAACGATAAAGTCATGCCAAAACTGCTCGATATTGATGTTTGGCTCGGCTGGTACTACTTCATGACCCATAGACTCTAATTGCTTAGCCGTTTGATCAAGTACCGCCAGCACCTCTTTGTCCACTGTCGTATTGGCTATCAAAGGCTGCTGATGCAAAGCGATTTTTAGCTTTCGCGGTGCACGCATTGCCGCTTGCAGAAAGGTGCCGTTTGGCGGAGCTATAATGTAAGGGGCGCCAATCTCTGCTCCACTAGTTGCATCTAGCATCGCTGCACTATCGCGCACTGAGCGCGTAATCACATGGTCAGCCACGGCCCCCTCCCAGCCTTCACCAAGATTAGGGCCCATTGGATTACGTCCACGGCTTGGCTTTAACCCAAACGTACCGCACCAAGCAGATGGGAAACGTATGGAGCCGCCACCATCACCGCCGCCTGCCATCGGGACAATACCGCTCGCAACTGCTGCTGCACTACCTCCTGACGAGCCGCCAGAGCTGTAGCCTTTTTTAAAAGGATTATGAGTAGCACCATGCGCTTTTGGCTCAGTGGTGATAATCAAACCAAACTCAGGAGTATTAGTCTTGCCAAAAGTATTAACGCCTGTCGCTTTCATCCGTTTGACGATTTCACTGTCTTTTTCTGAAATAATATTGACACTGCGACTGCCCATCGTAATCGGCTCGTCGGCGAAGCTAAATGATAAATCTTTTAGCAAATACGGCACGCCAGTAAATACACCTGAAGGCAAACCCGCCTGCGCAGCATTGTAAGCACGCTCATCAAATCGATGCACAATGGCATTTAGCTTAGGGTTGATTTGATTGGCTTGATGGACAGCAGCGTCTAGCAATTCCTTTGCACTGACCTCACCTGAGTTGACCAATGCTGCTAAGGCGAGACCATCATACTGAGTATATTCTTTAAACATAACTAACCTTCCCTAGTTTGATAGTGTTTAATAAGATTAAATTTTACATTCTTAATTATAGTTACACATAAAAAAAGTCAAACAACTTTGCTCGACTTTTCTATTATTCAAAAATTTATTTCAATTCGAACTGAACAAACCTATTCCACTCTTCAATTGCATTGTTTATAGATTTTTGATGATTTTTAATTCCCTGGTTTTGTTCTTCAACAAAGTCGTTAATACAAATTTGATATTTATTAACGTCATCGACAAACCTATTGTACTGGGCTTCGGATGTAAAATTGTAGGGCTTACTAGGCTTAGAGCAGTACATATGCTTTTGGAACGTATCAGCAAACGCTATATCGTAGATACCTAAAGACATAATGATAATAATGGATACCAATTTCTTCATAAAACCTTCCTATATATTCAGCAGGTGCAGTTAATACTTTTGATACTTATTCTAATATGAACAATTAAAGATAACTAATTAAAACCAGTTTTTAAGGATAGTATTTATCTACATCAATAGTTCACGCTTACCACTTTTGCCCATAGAGCTGACCAATCCAGCTTCTTCCATAGAATCGACAATACGCGCTGCACGGTTGTAGCCGATGCTGAATTTACGCTGAATGCTTGAGGCAGACACTTTACGTGTTTCCATGATAAAGGCCACGGCATCATTATATAAATCATCATCTTCACCAGAAGCATTGGCTGTACTACCACCGCCCGGGCTAGACAATTCAAAATTGCCTGCCATATTGTCAATATAATCAGGGGCGCCGCGCTCACGCCAAGCGTCACAGACACGGTTAACTTCTTCGTCACTGACATAAGCACCATGCACACGATCTGGCTCAATTTGCCCTGGCCCTAAGAACAACATATCGCCGTTACCTAGCATATCCTCAGCACCGCCACTATCCAAAATCGTACGTGAATCGACTTTTGAGTTGACTCGTAGTGCTGCACGCACTGGGATGTTGGCTTTAATCAAACCTGTAATGACATCGACGGACGGACGCTGAGTCGCTAGCATTAAATGAATACCTGCAGCACGCGATTTTTGCGCCAAACGTGTGATGAGCTCTTCGGCTTGTTTACCGACCTGCATAATCATATCGGCGAACTCATCCGCGACAATGACAATCATGGGTAAGGTTTTTAACTTGGGTGCTTGGCTAATACTTACGCTGTCATTCGGTCGCCATAGAGGATCGAGCATTGGATTGCCTGATTTCTCCGCCGCGATGACCTTCTTATTAAACTCATTGAGCTTACGAACCTTTAGCAAGCTCATTAGCTGATAGCGACGTTCCATCTCGGCCACACACCATGACAAGCTACTAGCCGCTTCCGTCATATCGGTGACTACTGGCGTTAGCAAATGCGGAATATCATTATAGTTAGCAAGCTCAAGCTGCTTTGGATCAATCAAGATAAGACGTAGCTCATTGGGTGTATATTTAAGTAGCATCGATAGTAGCATCGAGTTGACCAATACTGATTTACCAGAGCCTGTGGTACCAGCGACTAGCATATGCGGCGCACGCGCAAGGTCGGTAATGATTGGGTTACCACCGATGTCTTTGCCCATCGCCATGCTAATCTGCGCTTTAGGATCTTTGAACGTTTCGGTATTGAGCAGTTCAATCAAGCGTACCATTTCACGTTTCTTGTTAGGTACTTCGATACCGATGTAAGGCTTGCCTGGAATCACTTCTACCACACGCAAAGATGCCATCGATAGTGAACGCGCTAAATCACGCGAGATACCTGTGACTTTACTAGCCTTCACCCCAGCAGCCAGCTCTACTTCAAAACGGGTGACAACAGGGCCAGGAATAGCATTAACCACAGAAGCCTTTACATTAAATTCTTGTAGCTTAATTTCTAACAACTCAGACAGTTTTTCAAGCTCAGCCACAGTGTAGCTAGGCTTGCGGTCAGGATCAGGCTTATCCAATATAGACACTTCTGGAATAGGCGTCAGGCTGCTGCGATAAGCTGCCGTTTGCATCGAGCGCGACTTTTGACTGAAGGCTGCGTCATCACTAATGTGCGGCATGACCGGTACATTGGTGTCGTCATCACTGTCATCCTCTGGCATCATATCAGTGATATGGTTGCTACTATCGCCCTCTGGGACAGCAAAGCTAACAGATGGTTGCACGGACGCTTTCGGCTCAGGCTGTACATTTGAGACTGGGCTAGTCACTTCCACCGTTGGCGCTGCTTTTGGATTGGCAGGAGGCGTATTAGTTGGTGTCATGTCTGAAACATCTGACAATGCAGGCTGAGTCTCTACTGTTACCGGAGCGACTTCAGGCTCAGAGACTATTGACGCCTTATTAGTCTGTGGCAACTCTGCAGGCATATCAGACTGCTGATTGGTTAAATCCTGTGCAAAGCTAATAGGCTCTTCTACGATAGGTTCTGGAGTCTTCTCTGGTACGATTAGCTCAGCTGCTACGGTTTCCTGAACAGGCTTAGAGTCTTCATACTTTTCTACAACAGATTCTGTAGGTTCTGGTATATCAGCATGCTCTGCCAACCATGCTTCTGCCAACTTATCTACTTCCGCAGTCTCATATGTCGTAGAGATTTTAGGATCAGCAGGTTCAACGACTGGCTGACTGGCCAAATCGCTGTGCACTGACTCATCAACTGATTCCGTCGTGGTAGTTACTACAGTAGCAGGTACTGCTTTCTCTAACGATGCTGTGGCACTAGTACCCGTTTGGGAATAGTTGGGTACAGGCATAGCGGAACTGCTCATGCCATTAGCACTGTAAGCCATCTGCTCACTTGCTAGTAAGTCATCGACCGTACTGGCATCATTCCACGCAAAGCTTGGCTCAACTTTGCGAGCAACAGGTGCGGTCAAGTTTGAAACTAATGGCTGGACTGTACTATTAACCGTATTGTCAGTAGAGTTATTAATCGAGCCTATATCGGTATTTGCCTGCTCATTTTTGACATTACTAGGTGTTGCCGCTGCTTTCGCTGCGATGACAGAGGCTTTGACACTATCTGCCAATCCTGATGTTGCCAAAAAGTCTGACAATACACTACCGAAACGTCCACTACTGCTGACGTCTTGAGCACCGCTAGTATTTTCCGCAGACTGTAACTCAAGTGGCAGCTGCTCATGCTCTACTTTTTTATCTACCGATTTATCTAATTTCTGGCTATCATCTTGTGATGCAATGCTCGGTTCAGTAGCGTTGATAGCATCCTGACTTTTTACACCTGAACCAAGCCACGACAGTGCACGAACCTTTTGATATATCGTCATCCAATGGATATTAAAGGCAAACGTAGCAGTAATCACAACGAATACTGCTAAGAAAACCACACTCCCCCACTGCGATAGCAGCTGTGCCAAACGCGCCTGTAATTCTAGCCCGATAATACCACCAGCGACACCTTCGAGACCGATTGCGTCAGGGTTCGTGACTTGTTGGACTAAAGAGACCAATTGTGCAAATAATGCGCTAGCACTTAATAGCAAAAACACATAAGCGACCAATCGCATGAGCCAAAACGTTGGCTTGTTTTCCCACCAAATCAAGATAGATTCATAAACCACAAATGCCAAAAACCACCAAGCACCAAACCCAAAAAAGCTATAAAGCAAATCGGATAACCATGCACCTGCCTCGCCGCCCATGTTATTAATCGTGGTCATGTCACTACTGATGTGCGACCAGCTAGGATCGTTGCCTGTATAAGTCATCAAAATGACAAACAGATAAACGGCCAGTATTAACCCAAGGAGGGTAAACATTCCCTTTTTTAAATACTCAATAAGCGGTGCTGATATCACGTAAGATCTGCCTTGTTATTAATACTAAATGGTCGCCAATGCATGACTAAGCCTAATCATGCTGACATAAAGTGTTGACATAAATGTACCGAGCGAAGTGTTTGTTTGGCATGTGCCGATCATAGAGCCTTGAAACAACCGTTATCGCTTGGCTCCTACTACACTTGGCATAACTTCTTATAATAACAAATACATAGGTGCAGTGGCGACAGTCTTATCAAGAAAGCGTGTAAGAAAGTAAATCAGTAGACACTTTACGTAAGAAAACAGCTGGTTAGCGAAACACGAGTGGCAACATATGGCTAACTGTATTGCCTAAATTCTATAAAATAGTCTTTGTTTTCGCACTTATGTTCCAAAGTTATTTATTCTTTGATTCTAATGATACCTGTGTTTGTTTTAGCAAACTTGCACTTTGTGCGCTGTGCCCTTATGTTATTATCACACAGCAATTAGAAGAAGCATATTCGTAGTCATTTTTGATATTCCTCTTTTATTATATTTATAACTTACATTTTTAATTCGTATATTTAGCAAGGAACAACTCATGGCAACTGACACTACTGCTCCACGTCACGAAAAGCTCATTATTTTAGGCTCAGGCCCTGCTGGCTACTCTGCCGCAGTCTATGCAGCGCGCGCCAACCTCAAGCCAGTTATGGTTACTGGCATGGAAGTCGGTGGACAATTAACCACCACTACCGAAGTCGACAACTGGCCTGGCGATGCGCATGATTTGACAGGTCCTGCATTGATGGAACGGATGAAAGCGCACGCTGAACGTTTCGGCACTGAGCTGGTCTACGATCATATCAACGAAGTAAACCTAAACGAGCGTCCTTTTCAATTGACAGGTAACAACGGTAGCTATACTTGTGATGCGCTCATTATCTCAACTGGTGCCTCTGCACAGTACTTGGGACTAGAATCAGAGACTAAGTTCAGAGGGCTTGGTGTATCAGCCTGCGCCACTTGTGATGGTTTCTTTTATAAAAACCAAAAAGTTGCGGTGATTGGTGGTGGTAATACAGCGGTTGAAGAAGCTTTGTACTTATCTAATATTGCGTCTGAAGTGACCTTAGTGCATCGCCGTGACAGCTTACGCTCTGAAAAAATCTTGCAAGACAAGCTGTTTGAAAAAGCCAAAAATGGCAATGTCAAAATCGAATGGAACCACCAAGTGAAAGAAGTGGTCGGTGATGACATGGGCGTCAATGGTGTCGTCATCGAATCTATGATTGATGGCAGCACCAAAGAACTAGATACAATGGGTATGTTTGTTGCTATTGGTCATAAGCCAAATACTGACTTGTTCAAAGGTCAATTAGACATGAAGGATGGCTACCTGATCGTTAATAGTGGCTTGAATGGTAATGCCACTCAGACCAGTATCGAAGGTGTGTTTGCCGCAGGTGACGTAGCCGATCACGTCTACCGTCAAGCCATCACTTCTGCTGGTACAGGCTGTATGGCTGCGCTGGATGCTGAAAAGTACTTGGATGCACTGGGCGAAACCGTCGCTCGTGATCACACTTACGATTCAACCTTAACTGCAGATAAAGAAGCCTAAATGGGCAACTTTACTCAACAGCACGATAAACACATCACGCCTGAGACTTTAAAAAGTCTTGGGCGTTATGACTTTCCTGATCCCATTTCTATCGATCCTGATGGCATTGGCATCGTCGCTATGGGCGGTGATCTGGCACCCGAAACGCTGATATCAGCCTATGCTCAAGGGCTGTTTCCTTGGTCTAACGAAGATGAGCCTATTGCTTGGTGGTGTCCCGAGCCGCGTTGTGTGATCATCCCATCTGCCTATCAACCGAGTAAGTCTCTACGTAAGCAAGCAAATCGCGAACGTTGGCAAGTGACGCTTAATCAAGCTTTTGACGATGTCATACATTCCTGTAGCTTACCACGTAGCGATAGCCTTAATGACAATCAGCCTGAAGGCGAGCATACTTGGATTCATGATGAGATGATCGAAGCTTATACCAAATTGCATGCGCAAGGCTTTGCTCATAGCATTGAAGTTTGGGACGAAGCAGGTCAACTGATTGGCGGATTATACGGGTTAAAAATAAACGGCATCTATTTTGGTGAATCAATGTTTCATCGAGCATCTAATGCGTCAAAGCTAGCGTTTTGGGGTCTGATGCGCTTATGTGAACAAAGTAATGTCGCACTCGTCGACTGTCAGCTACCGAACGATCATTTGATGAGCTTAGGTGCCACTACTTTACCGCGTACTGACTTTTTGACTCAGTTAGACAACCTGATAGGCAGCCAGTCTGCGCTATGGCAAAAGCACTCTCATAAACCGTTAGCTGTATCTTTACTGGATAGCGAATCGCCGTGGCAACTAGAGTTATGATTATCATAACGAAAAAATAAGAGGTTATTATGGCACTTGATACATCGTTTCTATTGATTGGAGAGCTAGCAGCAAAAGCCAATACGACCAAAGATACGGTTCGCCATTACGAGCAATTAGGCCTACTAAAATCTCGCAAGCGTCAGGCAGGCTCACGCCTATATACCGAATTTCATCCAGAATGTATCGAACGCATAGAGCTAATCAAAAGCGCACAAGCTATTGGCTTCACCCTTACCGAAATTAAAAACAGCTTAAACGATTACTATGATGGGCAATTGGATATTGATTTGCAGCTCATGCTGACTCAGCAAAAGCTAGAACAAGTCAGAAAACAGCAAGCCAATATAAGCGTGATGGTAGAGTTATTGAGCGAGCGTATAGATGTTCTCGCACGGATGAAAGCAGACAGCAATTATCAATTAGATACTAATATCTGTAAGAAGAAAATACCATCAAGTTAAACACGATAACGTTGGTTGAGATAAATAATTTATCTTTAAAGAAACTACGCTTATAACTCCTAATGAGAATTTACTCTCTTCACTCACCATAGACATGTTGCATAATGAGTGCATCAACTGCGGACTGATTCGGTGACTTATAATAGCCTTTGCGTCTATGAATGGCTGCAAATGCTTGCTTTTCATATAACGCTATCGCAGCATGATTGTCTGCTCGTACTTCTAACAACAAATTTTCCACCTGATTACTCTGCAATACTTCATGCAACTTATCAATAATTTGTGAAGCAATGCCTTGTCGTTGATAATCAGGATGCGTGCCAATACGCAAAATCTCTGCTTGCTCAAAAATCACTTGATAGAGGCAGTAGCCAATGACTTTATTATTATCGGCTTTATCTTCTTGTTTATAAACTATGAGCATATGCATACTATCTTGCGCGAGCATCTCAGCCAACGTCTGCTCAGTCCATGTGTCGTGCGGCTGTACGAGCGCTTCGATATTTGCAACGGCTTGAAGCGCTTGTTGCCGCTCTGATGTATTGATTGCTAATTTCTTTATAATAAACACCGCTTCTTCCTTTATTTTTCTTATGCAATAAATGCTATCTTATCGTCATTTTTATAATTACTCAGAAATGACATTATTTATGTCATAAATACCCGCTTTCGCGCCTCATATTTAACACTATCTTAGGTATTTCTTTTAATATTGCCAAAATTTTTGTAGAAAACATAAAAAAACTGCTTAGTCCTTATACTTAAGGATTAAGCAGTTCGACAGTATTTGAGCTTCAGCATTCAAGTATTTATCGACGCCTGATGATACCAGTCAAACGTCAATGCACTTAAGAATTGTGATTAAGCATTACTTTTCAGATATTCTAACATGGTATCTGCATCTGATACTTCAAATGGATCTGTTGGACAGTTGTCATCAAAACCCGCTTCTTTAAACACTTTTTTGATTTCTTTATTATCGATATACATCGAATATCGCCATGAACGCATACCAAAGCCAAGATTGCTCTTATCAACCAGCATGCCCATTTTACGAGTGAACTCACCATTGCCGTCAGGAAGCAAGAAAACGTTTTCACGGTTTTGCTTCAGGCCCCATTGGTACATGACAAAGGCATCATTGACAGAAATGCAAACGATTTCGTCTACGCCTAATGCTTTAAATTCATCGTAAAGCGCTTCATAACGAGGTAGATGGCTGATCGAACACGTTGGCGTAAAGGCACCTGGTAGAGAGAAAGCCACCACTTTTTTATTGGCAAATAACTCATCTGTGGTTAAGTCATACCATTTAAATGGGTTGTCTCCGTCGATAGATTCATCACGAACACGAGTCTTAAAAGTCACGTCAGGTACATGGGTAATCATTATTTACTCCGATTTAAGTTATTGTGTTTTTATTTTTAAAATCCTGCCATTATATAATAAGGGTTATAGCTATCTATAAGCAAATCTTTAATCTACTATATATGAAGCAGTCCTTGTAATTTATAGCTTTGGAATTTATTTTTTCAAATGAGAGAAAAACCCTAGTATTTAACCCCTTCTCCTCATTCACGCCCCATAAAAAAAGCCACCCTAGATATGAACTGAACCCCATAAGTTGGACACAACTTTTGGGGTATTTTTATGCGTTACAATCTAGACTTTAAACTCAAAGT
>NZ_JASMRK010000028.1:0-36245 GCF_041431295.1 Psychrobacter sp. Arc9
AGGACTGAGTCCTGTACAGTACAGAACTCAGTCCTTGAAATAAACGTAAACCGTCCAAGATTTGGGGTTCAGTTCAATAATCGGTGGCTTTTTATATGGTATGAAAACTCACAATCATTACTGTTGTAACGTTTCAGTCTCATGAACCTTTTCAGCAGGATTATACTGTTCAGAAGAAGGTATCGCTCCGCTGCGATTATTTTCTTTCATAGATTTGGCAACTTCTGGTGGCATATAGTTTTCGTCATGTTTAGCCAATACTTCACCAGCGACGAAAGTATCGCCCTGCATTTTACCCGTAGCCACGACGCCTGAATTTTCAGCAAATAGGTCTGGCAAAATACCTTGGTAAGTCACGGGCACAGTTGATTGAAAATCAGTAATCGCAAACTCAACATTTAATGGATTATCTGCTGCGCGCTGCACACTACCTGCAACCACCATACCACCAGCACGAATACGTTTGTCTTGAGGCGCTTCGCCTTGGGCAATCGCAGTTGCATCAAAGTAGTAGTCAGTTTGCTGTCCAATAGCATAGATAACCAACATAACTGCTACTGCCGCACCTGCCAGCGTAAACATAACCCACGTCAGTTTTTTCCGACGAACTGCATTCATACCACTACCCCATTAATGAGTCACTATTTTATAAACCATAATCAATCTATAAAACAGAAAATGTTGAAGAAACTACCATTAGAAAAACGTTCTAAAAATGTCTTTCTAATCGTACTCTTCTAATCGCTATATGGTAGCATTTTTCGGACAAATCAATAAGCCCCATCGCTATTCGCAAGGTCATATTTTTGTCAGTAAAAGGATACGGCTTCTTACGCTAAAACCATGATATTAAGTTGATTTTTATTCAGATTGCCTAATCACAGAAGTCACAGGCGTTGAAGTTTTGGTCGTCCGTTGTGCTTGACGCGCTTGCTGGATGGTCAGCTGTTTGATAAGTGACTGTCGCTGTCTGCGGCTATAGATAATAAAGGCCAACATCACGCCGATCGTTATCGCCCAGCACGACCACACAAAAACCCCATGCTTACCCATGGCGAAAAACTCAGATACGCTATAAAAGTAAGGCTGCATAGTATTTTCCTAGCCGTTATTTGTGTTGACCACGAATGTATTCTTTGACCCACGCTTTGCCTTGATCACGGTATAAAATCAGCGTGTTAGTACGATAAATCGCTAATGTCGCAACCAGTAAATAGCTGCCGATAATCATCAGTAGCAAGGGCATCCACATATCTGCCGACATCTTCGGTGCGGCAGTCAAACTAAAGGTCGCGCCTTGATGCAAGGTATTCCACCACTCTACTGAGTACTTGATAATAGGCAGGTTCACTGCGCCCACAATAGATAAAATGGCGGCCGCTTTACCGCGATTGGCCGTATGCTCAAAAGCGGCAAACAGCGCCATCACGCCCGCGTATAAAAACGCTAATATCAGCATTGATGTAAGGCGTGCGTCCCATACCCAGTAAGTACCCCATGTTGGTTTTGCCCAGATAGAGCCTGTAAGCAAACTGATAACACACAGCAAAAACCCCATCGGGGCAAGTGCCTGCGCGACCAAACTGGCTGTCTTAATCTTCCATACCAAATAAATCACTCCCAGAACTGCAAGGGAAAAATAGATAGAAATGGCAAGACTGGCCGCTGGCACATGGATAAATATAATGCGATAGCTATTGCCCTGAAGATAATCAGGCGGCGCAAAAGCAAGGCCCCATACGCTACCAATGAGCAAACAGAGACTGGCTAATATCGCTAACCACTTGACCCAAGGGCTAAAGATACGAAAAAACTGCTTGGTACCCACAGTGGTCAAGAAACCCTGCCAAATGCGCTGCCACAAGCTAGGGGATGAGACGTTATTCAGGTTGGGCATGGGAAGAAACCTATTACACAGCTTACTGGTGATAAATGATGCGGTCTATCAAAGCAACACTATCAACTCACCTGCTGGCGTTAAACACTGGATAGAATCTACAAAGAGCTGTTTACGTATTCAATTGACTATTATAGCAAAATTGTCAGTTTTCACCACGATGTTAATATATAGGGTTCAAACAACTAGGTTCAGATAACTAGATTTATATTGCTAGGTTTAGATAACTAGATTTATATAACTGGGTTTAGATAATCAAATTTCGAAATCTGGATTTTAAGATTGCAACAAGCAAATCGTTTAATTGAGCCATGACATCTTTAAAGTGGTAGCAATCACCCAAGGCATAACTAGGACAGAAACAATACTTCCTGCTAGTAATAAAGCTAAGATAGGCAAACCATTCAGCCCAGAGGCAAATAAATCAACCGCACCCGTAGCAAAAATCAAGACTGGCAACTGCATCGGTAAAGCAATCAAAGGCACTAATACTGCCCCATTCTTTAACGATAGCGTCAAACTACTGGCCACTGCTGATAACATCAAAAGCATTGGGCTACCTGTCACGATAGAAGCCATCAAGATCCACGCTTCAAACCAACTGAGCTGAAATAACGGCACGGCAAGCAAGCTAAGCACTGCCACAATACCACTACTAAAAATCCAATGAATGACCAGTCTAATCAGCACCCATAGCGGTAGTGACGCTTTGGCCACGACCAATTGCGCAAGCGTACCATTATCAAGCGCAGGCTTAAATAATCCATCAACACCCATTACCAGTGACAGCAATGCAGCAATCCACACTGCTGATACGCCCAGACGCTGCAATAGCGCAGGCTCACTACCGACTGCCAACGGAAACAAAGTAATAATCACTAAGAACAGTACTAACGGATACAACCATTGTACCGCTCCTTGCTGCTTGACTTGCCATTCACGGCGCCACAGCTGCAGGAAGCCAATACTGCGAGGCACTGCGACAATAGCATTTGGGCTTTTATTCATGGCTGCTACTGATCCTACTTGTATTGGACTGTCTGTCATTATTTGTCCTTGCACGTATACTGATGGTACTGATAGCAATCAAACTTATACCATGTAATTTGACAAATCGAGCACCTGATTGGCGACACCGACTGCCTGATGACTGGTCATTAGTATCGACCCGCCAGCCTGTGCAAATTCGCATAATCGCTCTTCCATACGTGCCACCATATCGACATCTAGCGCCGTGAAAGGTTCATCAAGTAGCCAGAGCGGTGTCACGTCAGGAGTTAACAAGAACAATCGTGCCAGCGTGATGCGCCGCGTTTGCCCAGCTGATAGATGACTTGAGCTGATCGTTTCAAACCCTTGTAGTCCAACCCATGTGAGTGCATCGTCAATATCAGCAGCGCTTGGCGTAATACCATATAAGTTCAGTAGAAACGTCAGGTTTTGTGCCACTGTCAAATTCGGATGAATGCCCAACTGGTGCGAGACATATAAAGGCTGGATGGGCAGGCACGATTGTCGTTGATAAGTAACTTCACCTGACAAAACAGGTAACAATCCAGCCAACTGCATGAGTAACGTGGTCTTTCCCGTCCCATTTGCCCCGATTAGATGGCAAATACTACCCGCAGATAGCTGCAACGTAACGCCTTCGCACAGCGGTATCTCACCGCGCTGAACTGTCAGCTCATCAAGTGCAAGTAAAGGCGTATCCAAAACCGTCATCAAAACCTCTGGTTATTTATCAAGCAGTAGTCAATATTCATCACAAACAAAGGCAATGTTCATGGCATAATACCCTATGCTCGCTACAAACACACAGTATAACAAATTGTCGATTACTCTGACTTCAAAAAGTACGACCTCAAAAAAATACGACTTTAAAATATGACTTCAAAACCTATGCCGACTTCACAAGATAGCCAAAAACCTAATACTGCTGCAGAAACTAAAAATGACAACGCAGACACTAACTTGTCAAAACAGCCATCAGCCAGCCGTTTGACAGTAGATAGCTTGATCGATGCTCAAGTTAACTTTATACAGCAGTGGTTGCACAATCAAGCTGAGCCACTAGCGATGGAAGCTTGGCAATGGTTTGGTGCGCAGCCTTTAAGCAAATATATTACCTGTGACCATTTACAGCAGCTGATGAAAGACTGGCTGTTAAATCAGCCGATGACTGAGGTAATGCGTACCGACATCCGTGATATTTTGCACACTATTATTTATCACCCAGTCAATGACAATGTGCCTTTATCTGAGCTGGTCGATGATGCCCAAGTTGAAACTTTGGCCAACTATATCGGTAGTCACGAGCAGCAGCGCAACATATTAATTCATACGCTGGTCGGTAACGAAACCTTTGCAGATTTGTTGACCCAAACACTTTATCACGCTATCAACGACTTTATGGAAAGCACCCTCGATAAAGCAGGTGGCGTTGGTAAATTGATGAAGCTTGGGCGTAGCTCTTTTGAAAAGGCGACCAACAGAAACCTCGATGAAAAACTACAAACCTACTTGCATCGCAATATCAAAGATTTGACGCGCAAAGCTGAAGCCAATGCACAAGAACACTTATCAAATGAAGAGGTTGCGCGTCTGATGGTCATGGGTTGGGATCGTATCAAAGACCAACCCATTAGTGAGCTACAAACCTATTTAAGCGATGAGCCTGGTAATAGTAGCATTGACCATATCGAAGCCAGTATCCAACAAAGCTATGACCGCCTGCGACTGTCACCGTATCTGCACAGCTTAGTCTCGGCAAGCATTGACATTTGGTATGCCAATCATCAGTCTGACACGATGGCGACCATCGCGGCGAGCTTGCACATTGATGAAGCGGCTATGAAGCAATGTAGCACTACACTACTGCCTATCGTGTACGATGCTCTCGAGACGCCTTGGTTAACAGCTCATATTCGTGAAATGCTAGCAGCGTTTTATGCACAGCCTGCTATCAAAGAAGGCTTGGCATTCACTCACGATTAATTTATAACCCTTACTTGTCAGCATACTATTATGAGTCAACGCAATAAACTCAGCTTGTGGCAAAAAATCAAACGGTTACTGACTGCTGCCGCATCGCAGTCAGTCATCGATGGCGCAAGCGAGCAAGGGCGTGCATCACTTGCTGATAGCGAGATTAATAATACAAAAAATATATCAGCTGATATTTCTGATATCAGTTCTCAAGCTACTGATAGTACTGTCTCTGATATCTCTCATGAATTAGAGGCAAATCAAGGCAGCGAACAGGATAGTGATCAAGCGAAAGCAAACACATCTCAACTCAAAACCGATAACTTAAAAACCGATAGCGCAAATGCAGAACCTCAAAACCAGAGTGACACACCTATCGTCGACTGCTTAAAGCAATACTTTAATAACAAACAGTGGCACTACACGCATTATCGACCCAAAACCAACGACAGCCAAAAATCGCATCATTTATCCTTAAGAATGCGTCATAAGCAAATAAATTGTGGCTATCTGTTTCGGGTGCAAGAAAAAAACAAACTACTGGCCATCTATGGCATCTTGCCATTTTTGATACCAGAAACTCATCAAAGCGCTGCGATGCTACTTATCACCCAAATCAACTATGACATGCTAGTCGGTAATCTAGAAATGGATGTCAACGATGGTGAAATACGCTACAAAAATGCTATCGATGTCGAAGCAGTTGGTATAGATAATGAGATTATTGAGCATTTATTACAAAGCGTGGTTGCGATGACTACGGTCGCCAACGAGCTATTTGGCAACTTGGTTAATAATCAAGACCCTGCTGAAGACATGCAAACGCTACTTGTCGAGCTACGTCAACAGTCAGACGCGCGCACGTTCTTTTTACCGACTCAGTCCGTTCAATAGTTCAGTCCGTTCGATAATTAAGTTCATTCGATGAACCGGTTTTTCAATCAAGCCATAATCTACGATAGCGGATACTTATCTCTTTATTTTTCTATCCAAAAACCATTAATACTAAGCTAGAATTCTTATGCTAAAAATTGCCTACTCTGACGTCTTTCGCTATTCCGTGCCAGAAAAACACCGCTTCCCCATGCAAAAGTACACTATGATTCCTGAGCGCTTACTGGCAGAAGGCACTATCAGCCAAGATAACTTCTTTGCCCCTGCTCGCTTAAGCGAAGATGAGATTTTGACCACCCATACCGCAGAGTACTGGTATCAGCTTAAAACCCAAACACTGCCGCGCAAGGCTGCTCGTGCGATCGGATTTGAGATGACCCCGCAGCTGGTGGAGCGCGGTCGTTATATTGCCCATGCAACGTATGAATGCGCGCTATATGCTCAGCAATATGGCGTGGCGATGAATGTTGCAGGCGGTACTCATCACTCCTTTGCTGGTCATGGAGAAGGGTTTTGTGTCTTCAATGATGTTTGTATCGCTAGCAACTTACTACTAAATCGTGGACAGGCACAGAAGATTTTAGTTATCGATTTGGATGTTCATCAAGGCAATGGCAACGCCTTTATCATGGCAGATGAACCCCGCGTTTTTGTCTTTAGCATGCACGGTGCAAAGAACTATCCATTTCGTAAGCAAGTATCAGACTTAGATATTGAGCTAGACAATGATACCGGTGATGCTGAGTATTTACAGATATTAGGAGACACGCTGCCACGCTTAATCGCTGAGGTTGCACCAGATATGATTTTTTATCAGTCTGCTGTCGACGTGCTCGCTACTGATAAGTTGGGCAAACTTGGCTTGACACAAGCAGGGTGCAAGGCGCGTGATGAATACGTTCTGCAGCAAGCAAAAGCCGCCAATATCCCTGTCGCTATCGTGATGGGTGGCGGCTATTCAGAAGATATCGAAGATGTGGTTGAGGCACACTGTAATACCTTTCGTTTGGCACAGCAGATATTTTTTGAAGAATTGGTCTAATAAAATATTGTTGAAAAGGCTTATATCTTTAGCTATAACAATGCGGTAATGCCTTGCCAGCCAACGCGTATTCCAAGCACGATTAAGATTAATAAAATAAGCTGACGAAAACGCGCTTGTGGTAAATATCGACGCAAACGGATTCCAACTAGCAGTGTGACTATAGACAGCACACTCAAAAAAGTAATCAGCTGCCACTCACCACTGCTCAATGCCATGATAGGCTCACGCAACACGATAATTTGGGCAATCTTTCCTAAGAAATAGCACATGTTACCGACTTTGGCGATGGTGTTTTTATCGTCACTGGCAGACAATAAATACATCATCAGTATGGTCGACATTGCATTGGTCGAGCCGCCAATCACGCCTGCACCAAAGCCAACGGCAATCAACATAGGCTTGGTGTTTGGTAGACGGATTTGTTTGCCGAGTAAACTACTCACAACGTAGAAGGCAATGACCGCGGCCAACAATAAGAGAATATAAGCGCTATCGACCCATAGCAAGAGTTTCGCACCTAGAATGCTACCTAATAGGCTAGTAAGCGCAAGCAACCAATAGCGTCTGCCGTAGTAGATAAAGTTTTGCCAAATGGTGCGTTCACCGCCTACTAGCCATGTCATCACATTAACGACTAGCGAGGGAAAAATCACTAACACAATGGCGTGTTGCAATGGGTACATACTAGCAAGTGCAGTGGTCGTCACTAGCGTTGCGCCAAGTCCGCTAATACCATGCAGCAGTGAAGCAAGCGCAAAAATGATCGTCAGCACTAGCATCTGAGTGCTATCGTTACCAGCTATATTCATCATATCGGTCACACCATTTTAGGCTCAGCGTCTGTATCTACACACTATCTACATGCTAGCTATCAGATTTAGCGCCTGTAGCTCTAACTATCTTTACGTTGACCGATTGCTTGACCAATAATGCTAGCCAGTTGCTCAGCAATTTTATCTTTACTGGTCTTCTCAAGTGTTACCGCGTCACGCTCATAGCGCTCAGAGAAAAACACCTGCATCGCATTGTCATCACTAGCAAAACCGATATCTACACGTGAGACATCATTGCAAGCAATCATATCCAAATCTTTTGCTACCAACTTACCACGGGCATAACGCTCGACATCTTGCGTCTCTGCGGCAAAACCAACGACAAATAGCTCCGGATGCGCAAGAGAAATCGTCGCTAGAATGTCAGGGTTTTTAACCAGACTGAGCGTCATGGCATCTTGTGTCTTTTTGATTTTTTGCGGTGCAGCTTCTTCCGTACGATAATCTGCCACGGCGGCGGTCGCGATAAAGATATCTGCTTTCACAAATTGATTGTCATCATAAGACTGTAGCAAGTCATGATTGTCATTATGGTCATGGTCGCTTACATCGTCATCACCGCAACCACAGTCACCATGATGATGTTCGTGGGAATGGTTATGAGAATGACCATGCGTGTGATCATGAGAATGGTCGTGCTCATCTTCAAGGACAAATTGAAGCTCGCTATGCGTGCCATCTACACATTGCTGCGCCGCTATCAGCATATCTTCAGCAGACAGCACATCGATCCGTGTGACATTAAGCGGCGTGGGCAATGCCACTTTACCACCAGCGATTAAGACAACGTCTGCACCAGCAGCCACACAGGCGCGCGCCAATGCAAAGCCCATTTTTCCTGAAGAGTGGTTAGATAAATAACGCACAGGATCAATCGCTTCTACGGTGGGACCTGCGGTAATGACCACTCTTTTGCCTGCCAGCAATTGCGGCGTTGTGTTCATCGCTATGAACAGTAAAACCTCACCCAATAACTGCTCAGGCTCAGGCAATCGCCCTGCTCCGACATCACCGCACGCTTGCTCACCGCTAGCTGGCTGGATAATCTGATAATTCATATCGCGCAAGGTTTGCACATTTAGATTGACCGCTGGATGCGCCCACATCTGCTGATTCATGGCAGGAGCAATAATGACAGGCGCTGTAGTGGCAAGGCACACTGTAGTCAATAGATCATCAGCCATACCCATGGCCAGACGCGCAAGCGTATTGGCTGAAGCAGGTGCAATGACGATTAAGTCGGCCCACTTGGCCAGCTCAATATGCCCCATGCCTGCCTCTGCCTGCTCATCGAGCAACGACACGTGCACCTCGTTACCCGTCAACGCCTGTAGAGTCAGCGGTGTGATAAATGCTTGTGCACCTGTCGTCATGATAACGCGCACATCAAAGCCTGCCTTAACTAACAAGCGGGCAAATATAGCAGATTTATAAGCGGCGATACCGCCAGTAATAGCAAGCACAATATTGGACATAAGCGTGGCATCAACAAAAAAGTGAAAAGATAAAATTGCGCTTATAGTAACAATTATGAGATAAATTGGGTAAGATTTTCCGTATTTACCTCAGATAACAACTAGCAATTTATTCTTAAGGAGTGGCAATGGCGATTAAAGACTGGCATGAGGATGACAGACCACGCGAAAAACTTTTAAAATTTGGTGCAGCTCATTTGTCTGATGCCGAGATACTGGCCATATTTTTGCGTACGGGTACTCAGTCTCAATCAGCGATTGAATTAGCGCGGCATTTGATTGATCAGTTTGGTAGCTTAGCCGAGCTATTAGCCGCCCCTCAAAAGACGGTTCTTGCCTGTCATGGTATGGGCCCTGCAAAGTACGCCCAAATATTAGCCTCACTTGAGATGGGTACGCGCTATCTGGACAGCCAACTCAAAACTGGGCAAGCACTTGGCCGCTCACAAGCAGTCAAAGACTATATCAGTACCCAGTTACGCGGCGAGCACCGTGAAGTATTTGCAGTACTCTGTCTGGATAATGCCCTCAACCTTTTAAACTTTGAGATATTATTCACGGGTGGCATCTCATCATGCTCGGTCTGCATCAAGCACGTACTGCGGCATGCACTAAGCCACGCTGCTAGCCAACTTATCATCGCCCACAATCATCCTCATACCGATGCCAAGCCATCGACCGCTGATAACTTACTGACCTATGAGCTAAAAAAAGCCTGTGACCTGTTAGATATCTCGCTTGTCGATCACATCATCGTCGGACGTAACGACACTTTGTCTTATGCCGAGAGTTGCCTTGCCCCTTTTGGTTAGCTCTTTGACAAGTTTTCGATAATAGCTGGCTACGTGTTCCAACTAGACATATGATTAACCTATAAACAATGATGTTTGATACATATCATCGACAGAGCGTAGCATTTTGGCTCTTGATAGTTATCGACAACTGTTTCATATTAGTAGCCATTCTTGCCATTTATTTGTCAATTACTTACTAGACCATCAATACTAGTATTTAAAAGACGTAGAACCGAGCATTTAAAGATTAACAAATTATTCGATTTACTTGTAAGACAGTGAGTGGCAAGACGAAAAATAATTATAGTTAGCTTATTCACTTACGTACTTTTCGCATTTCTTATTCAGCGCTTTAAAGGAGATAGTCATGGCAATTGGCTTGTTTATTTTGGCAGTCATCATTCAGTTAGCCGTGGTCTTGGCCATCTTTTTGTTGTCCTTATCACGGGTCACCGGTAGCATCGTCGCCCTGATTACGGTTATCGTCACCGCAATTATCAGCCCATGGTCGCTCATTTTGGGTATACCAATGGCGCTACTGTGTTTGGTCTTACTCGTTGCACCGCTTCGCCAATCGTTAATCACTAAGCCTGTATATAAAGCGCTAGGCGGTGCGATGCCAAGTATGAGTGATACAGAACGTGAAGCGCTTGATGCGGGTACTAGTTGGTGGGAAAAAGAGTTGTTTATGGGTGCGCCGAACTGGGATACCTTTGCCAATTATCCTTATCCGCGGCTTTCAGAAGAAGAGCAGAGTTTCATCGATAATGAAGTAGAAACCTTATGCGCCATGCTTGATGAATGGCAAATCCAGCATAAAGATAAGGACTTATCACCTGAGGCATGGCAATTCATCAAAAGTAATGGCTTCTTAGGTTTAATTATTCCAAAAGAATTTGGCGGCTTAGAATTTAGCTCTTATGCGCAAAGCCGTGTAATGAGCAAGATTGCTTCGCGCTCGCCGACTGCCGCTGTAACCTGTATGGTTCCCAACTCGCTCGGCCCTGGTGAGCTATTGATGCATTACGGTACGGACGAGCAAAAGCAGCGCTGGTTGCCAGGTCTTGCGAAAGGTGATGAAGTACCTTGCTTTGGTTTGACTGGGCCCGAAGCCGGCTCTGATGCAGGTGCGATTCCTGATACAGGTGTGGTCTGTTACGGCATGCACGCAGGCGAGCAAGTGCTTGGCTTACGCATGAACTTCTCAAAGCGCTGGATTACCCTAGCACCTGTCGCTACTGTTGTTGGTTTAGCATTTAAAATGCACGACCCTGAAGGTCTGCTTGGCAATCCTAAAAAAACCGATTACGGTATTACTTGTGCCCTCGTTCCAGCTAACCACGAAGGTGTGGTAACAGGACCACGTCATAATCCAATTGGCTCACCATTTATGAATGGTACAGTCGATGGCAAGGACGTCTTTATCCCATTAGATTACATCATCGGCGGTGTCGAGAATGCTGGTCGTGGCTGGCGCATGCTGATGGAATGCTTGGGCGTTGGTCGAGGTATCTCTCTACCCGCTCTGTCGACATCAGCCAGTGAAATGACCTATCTGTCTGTTGGTGCATTCGCCAAAGTTCGCGAACAGTTCAAAATTTCAGTAGGTAAGTTTGAAGGTGTACAGGACGCCACTAGCCGTATGGCGAGTAACACTTATATGTTAGAAGCGTTCCGACATTTGGTCACTTGCGGATTAAACCAAGGTGGCACGCCCTCAGTCATGACTGCCATGGCAAAATACTATGCGACTGAAACCATGCGTAGCGTTGTCAACGACGGTATGGATGTGGTCGGTGGTCGTGCTGTACAGATGGGTCCACGCAATTTCTTAGCGACACCTTATCAAGCGATTCCTGTTTCCATCACTGTCGAAGGTGCCAACATTTTGACCCGCTCGCTCATGATCTTTGGTCAAGGTGCGATGCGTTGTCATCCTTATTTATTCGACGAGCTTCAGTTACTACAAAGCGAAGACAAAGCGGCTGCTACTGAAAAATTTGATACCCTTTTCTTCAAACATTTAGGCTACACGTTTAACCGTGGTGCAAAAGCTTTTGTCGCAGGTTACATCGGTGGTAGCGATAAGGCGCCGAATTTCGCAGATGCCTTTACCCGTCCCTATTACAAACACATTAACCGTTTAAGTGCGAGCTTTGCCCTAACTGCTGACATGGCATTAGGACTATTAGCAGGAGATTTAAAGCGTAAAGAGATGCTCTCTGGTCGCTTAGCAGATATTCATAGTCATCTATTTATTGCGACTGCTATTTTGCAGTTTTATGAGCATGGTAGTAAATCAGAGTCTGAGCGCTTACATGCTGAAGTTGCGCTACAAAACAGCTTGTACACGATTCAAGAAGCCTTCGTGTCATTCTTCGCCAACTTCCCAAATCGTATGGCAGCCAATGTGGTTAGCTTTGTGACTTTCCCAAGTGGACGTATCTTTACCCCAGCAAGCGATGAGCTAAAACGCCAGTTGGGTGATACTTTCATGGATGATTTTGCAGCCAACCCGTTCCGCGATTATCTGAAAACCATGGTTTATTACAATACCGATGCAGACGATGTAACTGGTCGTATGGAACATGCTTATCAGACGTTGGTCGAAATCGAACCATTGTGGCAAAAGTTCAAAAAGGCAGAGCATCAAGACAGCTTTGAAGGTCTAACCTTTGAAGACCATGTGGTACACGCCAGTCAAAATGGCGGCATTACCGAAGAAGAAGCAGAAGTTCTGATTCAATATAATGCCATGCGTTTTGATTCGTTATTGACCGATACGTTTGACGAGCATCTATCGGAAGCGCTAGAACGTGATAATCCGCATGCGCTTGAAAATGCAGTTCATCAACTGACTGATTATGCACAGCTAAAAAGACAAGCTCAGAGTAAAAACGGTATCGCTGTGGATACCGATGCATCTGTCGTCGATGAGCTAGCCACTAACGAACCAGCTATTAATGATCTAGACAGACCTGCAAACACAGACAATCATACTGGTGATGCCAATCCTAATCATGGTTATGAAAGTGATGGCGATGTAGAGTTAGTCAGTGAGCAAGATACTGTCAAAGAAGTAAATTCTCAGACAGATTTTGAAGAGTCAGAGCCTGAGATAGAGGCACTCGATCATCGACATCGTGATGCTGAATCACATCTTAACGAGCGTATGGGCAATAATCATAATCGTCATATTGCACCACCTGACGAGATCAATACTGGAGTAAGTGATAATGATATCAAACCTTTAGAACGCCAATCACCTTTATCACGCGAAAAAGACGATAAAGTTTAAAAGTCTATGCTGTTTTTGATATTAGTATTAGAAACTGAGTATTATTAGATTTTATAGTAAAATTTTTACTTTTCATTAGCCAGACTATCTATAAACGATAGTCTGGCTTTTTTTGGTCTATTAGAAATTTCAAGCTTAATTAATCATATTCTTTCCTTTGCATTTGGATAATTTAAAATCAACGGTTTGATATCAATAGTTTGACATATTCGCTTACCCTAAAAACTCTTTCATGAATATTTTGTTTCATATGGGAAACAAACCGTTTAGAATAAATATTGACTATATTATGGGCACATAGTTGTAACGAGGCATGTACATTTAGAATAAAATCAGAAAAAAATCTTGCAGTGCCCTTAGCTATTCTTTTATATTGTCCACGAAAATGTGACATCGAGCGACAATCACGGGAACTTAATAGTCATAACAAGCTTTGTAGTAAGGCTGATAAGTACAATCATGTTGGCTAATGAACACTTACTATAAAGCTGTTATGCACACAAAGGATATGAATTATGTGGAAGAATTTGGGACTGACGGGCAAGATCATTGTTGCCATGGTGCTCGGTATTGGACTGGGCCTATTTCTAAACTACTCAGGATTGAACGGCGAAGGTGGCTTTGTTAATACGTACATCACCAATGGCTTCCTTGCCATTGTTGGTAAACTATTTGTCAACTCGCTAAAAATGTTGGTCGTACCTTTGGTGCTTATCTCACTGATTTGCGGTGTATGCGGTATTGGTGATATTCGCCTACTTGGACGTATTGGTACCAAAACGTTCATTATTTATATGATAACCACTGCACTCGCTATTGCGACTGCAATTGGTCTTGGCTCGTTATTCGGTATCGGTAAAGGCATGAATATCGGAACGGAAGCCGAGTTTGAAGCTGCGTCAGCGCCGCCTCTACTTGATGTATTCTCTAACATTATCCCATCGAACCCAATCAGTGCGATGGCAAATGGCGATATGTTATCGATCATCTTCTTTGCTATTTTGATTGGTGTCAGTATCTTGATGGTAGGTAAACCTGCCAAAGGCTTAGTGCAGAGCCTAGAGCTAATCAACGAAGTTATCTTAAAGATGGTCACGATCATCATGAACCTTGCACCATATGGTGTATTTGCGCTATTGACCAAAGCAATGGCAGAGCTAGGTTTAGACTTGATTTGGTCACTACTTGGTTATGTCGCGGTATTGGTCGGTTCATTGGCCTTCCACTTCTTTATCACCATGATGATTGTACTAAAAGTGTCTTCAGGCTTGTCTATCAAGACGTTCTTGGCAAAAATGCGTGAAGTACAAATCTTTGCTTTTAGTACCTCAAGCTCAAACGCGACGATTCCTATTACCTTGCGTACGGTTACCAAGCGTATGGGTGTAAACAACTCAGTTGCGTCGTTCACTGTTCCTTTTGGTGCTACCATCAATATGGATGGTACGGCTATCATGCAGGGTACTGCGACCATCTTTATTGCCAACATTTACGGCATTGATTTGGGTGTGACCGAATACTTAACCGTCATCTTGATGTCAGTACTGGCGTCTGTTGGTACGGCTGGTGTACCTGGTGTTGGTCTAATCATGCTGTCTATGGTATTTGCTCAAGTGGGTCTGCCAATCGAAGGTATCGGTCTAATCTTGGGTGTGGATCGTATCCTTGATATGTTACGTACTGCTGTAAACGTCGGTGGTGATGCTGCTGTTACTACTATCGTGGCAAAATCAGAAGGCAAAATGGATCTGGCTATTTACAACGATCCTAACGCTGGTGCAAAAGATGTATTTGATGGTCATATCGATGAAGACAATGAGCGTGAGTTCTCTGAAGTCTTTAGTGATGGCATCATGGGTAGTGAATACGATGATGTCGATCGTCGCCGCTAACCCACGCTTGCTAGATAGAAGTAAATAAAATAAAAAACCTCAGTCGAATTGGCTGAGGTTTTTTTATGATTAATAATCAGTCAAACAAACAATTAGTTAGCCAAATACATACTTAGTCAACATCGCCAGACAGACCAATACAATTACTGGACGAATCAATTTGCTACCGCCTTTGACCACCATATGTGAGCCAAAATAGGCACCGATGGTTTGTCCAACCATCATCGCTAGCCCCACTTTCCACAGTACGTTACCACCCAAAATAAAGAAGATTAACGAGCCAATATTGGTCGATAAATTCAATACCTTAGCTGCACCTGTTGCTTCGATAATTTGACGACCACGTAATGCCACATTGCCAAGCGCAAAAAACATCCCAGTACCTGGACCAATATAACCATCATAAAAACCAATCAACGGTGCCACGACTTTTTGCCACTTACTCTCTGAGATACGCGGTGCCGCCTCTACTTCACCCAATCTAGGAGCAAATAATGTATAGATACCGATAGCCGCAATTAAAAATGGAATAACCTTTTCAAGCAAGTCAGGTGGTGACATCTGTACAGCGATGGTGCCAATAACGGAACCAATAAAAGCGGCGATAATAGCGACTTTGATACGTTGCGGTTTGACGACCCCTTTTCTAATCATAGTAATAGACGCAGCTAGCGCGCCTGATGCCGCTTGGAGTTTATTGGTACCAAGCGTTAATACTGGTGGGATGTTGGCCAGTAGCATGGCAGGGATAGTCAACAATCCGCCGCCGCCAGCGATAGCATCAATAAATCCTGCCAATGCGGCCACCGCAGTAAGCATTAAAATAATCTCTAACGAGAAAGTTAAGTCCATGACACTGACCTGCAAAATATTATAAGAAGAGAAAAAGGAGTTATGAGATAAGGCTAAAATATCGTTATCGATAAGCTGACAGCTTACCAGTGCTAGCAAAAGAAATAATGACACGTCGCACAGCGCTGCTCATTATAAAGATAAAACCGTAAAAAAAGCCAAAAACGTAACAAAGTCTGCTAAATTTGTCTAATAACATTCCGAATATGCTCAACCGAATAGCGACTTATTAAAAAGATGTAACGACTTACAACTATTGTGCTCGTCAAATCCTCTTTATAATATTGCTATTGTGAATATAAAAAAGTAGACCGTTGGCACTGGCTCAACGTATTTTGTTGTCTATATTGATAAGAGTATGAGAAACTGTTTCTGTCTATTTGCTACCTCAAAATTATAGGTAGCGCAGACATTGATGGATATTTGAGGTTATTTAGTAAATTGTATTTAGCGAATGAGGATGATATGGCAATACGAAGGATTAAAGCATTTTTTGAATTTGAGGCAGCAGGCGGTATCGTCTTAGCATTGGCTGCCATTGCTGCAATGATCATTGCCAACTCCCCTCTTAATGTTTGGTATGAAGGTTTTATTCATGCACCAGTCGCCATTCAGATTGGTGAGTTTGCGATTGCCAAAGACGCTCATCACTGGATTAACGATGGTCTGATGGCGGTTTTCTTTTTCTTGGTTGGATTAGAGCTTAAGCGTGAAGTACTCATCGGTGAGCTGTCCAACGTCAAACAGATAATACTGCCAGCAGGGGCTGCACTTGGCGGTATGATTATGCCAGCGATTGTCTATCTGCTCTTTAACTACAATGAGCCTGAGTTTTGGAAAGGCTGGGCCATTCCTGCGGCGACAGATATTGCCTTTGCACTCGGTATTTTGAGTCTCTTAGGTAACCGTGTACCTAACTCTTTAAAGGTCTTTTTGGTCTCTATTGCTATCTTTGATGACATTGGTGCGATTCTGATTATCGCTTTGTTTTATACCAGTGAGTTGTCGTTAGAGTCATTGGCAGTAGCTGGTTTATGTTTGCCGTTTTTATATGTTCTTAATCGCCGTAACGTCACCAATATCACGCCATATCTACTCATTGGTCTGATCATGTGGATTGCCGTACTCAAGTCTGGTATCCATGCAACATTGGCAGGTGTGGTATTAGCACTGTTTATCCCGATGTTCGATCGTACTGATCCTGAGCACTCTCCGCTTGAAGAGCTAGAGCACGATCTACACAATACCGTCGCCTTTGGTATTTTGCCAATCTTTGCTTTTGCCAACTCGGGTATCTCGCTCGAAGGCGCAGGTTTTGCTGAGCTATTCCACTCAGTGCCGCTAGGTATTGCCGCTGGTTTGTTTATTGGTAAGCAGTTAGGCGTCATGTTCATGTGCTGGTTAATCTTTAAGCTTGGTATCTCAACCATGCCAAAAGGTATGGACTATAAGCAAATCTACGGTGCAGCTCTATTGTGCGGTGTTGGTTTTACCATGAGTTTGTTCATCGGTGGTTTGGCATTTGCTGGCGACACCACTATGTTTGATGAGCGCTTGGGTATTATCATGGGTTCAATCGTCTCTGGTATTGCTGGTTACATCATGCTAAAAATGAGCTTGAAAGATAATGCTAGCGGTACATCGGTCGACTTGACTCGCCCGCATTAATGAATACCTTTGAGATATAGAGTAGCTTATAGTGGTACTGCTTAATATTGATCCCACTTATAAGCTGCTCTATTTTATTTGTATGTACGTTATCGAGATACCTACAAGTGACCTAGCAATCGATGACTAGACTATATAACGTGATTAATTGCATCATTTATTTGTGTTCATAGTTATTATCGTTATCATAATTATTACAGCTATCGGAGCTAACCATGTACCGACCTATACACCGCGTTGTACGTCAACTGGCATTAGGGTTATCTGTGTTCGGTAGTATTTATCTGCTAGCAAGCTGTGCAACACTCTCCAAGCAAGAATGTCTCATCGGTGATTGGCAAGCTATCGGCTATAACGATGGCGTGGCAGGTTATCATTCAGACCGATTAGCATCTCATACAAAAGCCTGTGCCAAAGCCAGTGTCGCCCCCGACTACCAAGCATGGGAGCGCGGTCGTAAACTTGGTCTACAACAATACTGCACTATCAATAATGCCTATAATATCGGTAGACGTGGTCGTCAATTAAACAATGTTTGTCCAATTGCTATGGCCAACACATTGCAAGCGGCTAATCAAAAAGGGCTAGATTATTACGCCTTAGACAGTCAATTAGACAAAGACAATCACCTCTTAGATACTTACCAATCAGAATTCGATAAGCTAGAAAATGGTGAAATGCTAGACTTTTCTAATGAAAAAGAAGCCCGTGCACGGCTGCTATCTCTATCTGATGAGATTCGTGATACCAAACGCCGTATCCAAAAGACGCAGCAGCAATTGGATTCATTGAACCAATCCAGTAATTTTTACGAATGACTGGGATGCGAAGCTATCGCAATGCAAGTTTTACGTTCTAAGGCATGTCCTCACTCTGAAAATGGTACTTGATAACTATGGATAAGAAAATCATCAATACGGCAAGTACTTCAACTGACAAACCTGACTTTCAATCATCGAATGCTCAATCATCGAACACTTATCAGCGTCATGGACGTACCACTGCTATCGATGACCATAGCGATTTGCAGGTTTTAAAACGCATTAAACGTTATTTATTACCAAAAGACTTTACGATCTCGCCTGCTCTACTAAATGAGATAGTGGCAGGTTATGATATTGGCGATCCGCTTGCAGACGCGTTAGCTGCACAGAGCATAAAGTTTGCGAAGCCCTTACAGCATACTATTCTTAGCGATAGTCCAAACAACAATCCTGCAAGCAATTATCTTATAAACAACGACCTTGTAAACAATTCATCATTTAGCGCGCTCACTGAGCAATTTAGCAGCCATCCTGACTGGTTCGACCCAAAGCTTGCCCAGATAGGTGCGGTTGCCTATCGGCGCTATCCATTAATGCTCATTTGGCTACTGCGTAATGTTGCTCTGATGGCCGGCTATAGCATCCCTGCCCTCTCGCTACCACTTATTCAGACAGGCGCACTGATGCACGATGCGCTACCGCGATTGATGCGTACTTATGCTTATATCTTGGCTGTGTCTGAACATCCCTCATCTGATGTGAGCACACACAATCAAAATAAACCTATCGAGCAAGTGTTATCCATTGGCTCTGAGGGCTGGCGACAATCGATCCAAGTACGACAAATACATACTTTGGTACGGCAAAACTTACTCAAAGGCAAAGGTAATGCGGCAGCTGGCGTGATACCAAACGCCGACCAACATCATAATCCTGATGGTAGCTGGAATACCGATTATTGGGGCATCCCTATCAATCAAACCGATATGATTGCCACCCACTTACAGTTCTCCTTATTGATTATGCGCGGCCTGCGCCTGCTGGGCGCGCGTATTAGCACAGAAGAAGCCGAAGGAATTTTGCACTTATGGAATCTGGCCAGTTATTGGATGGGCGTTGATTTAGATCGTCTGCCAAAAGATGAAGCGGCATGCTGGGAGTGGCTGTATACGTACCTATCGATTCAGCAGCTAGATTTTAAGATGGGACAGCCACTGGCAAAAGCCTTGCATGACTTACCACGTCAACTGATGGGTGAAGACAATCGGCGTGGACGTTTCGTCGAGATGGTCAACGCGAGTGTCACTCGGACTTTGGTCGGTGATGATATTGGTGATGGATTGGATTTACCAAAATCAAAGATACGATTTGGCGTGTTGTCTTCTGTGCCAATTCTTTTTGCGCTTGATACCGCACGGCAGCACAATAAAACTATTGCTGAAAAGCTAGAAGCCTTTCGTGCCCAGCGCCAAGACAATATGAACTGGTGGCTAAAAAAGAACGATGACTATTATAAGTAGATAAAATCTATCAGCGTTTGTTTTCTACGCGGTAGTACCATTCGAGCTGCCGATCAAACCCAGTTTCTAATAGGTTAGCAATAACCCGTCCTGTTAGTCCCCACACTGTCTCACCATCGACTTGCCAGCTCGGTGTAAAGATGGTTGCCGCCTGCTCTTGCATTATGTATTCAATTTCATACTCAACCGTTGGCTGCGTCACCAATGACTCAAAATCTGCCCAAAATATACGTGATATCTCTCCCACTTCAGGTACGAGTACTAGACCAGGGGCGATAAGTGCTACGATTGGACGTACACTCATACCACTTTTTGAAGTTTGGATCGGTAGCTGGCCAAGCAACTGGACTTTATTGGGTGGTAGTGCTGTTTCCTCACAGGCTTCACGCAATGCGGTAACGACATTATTACCATCGCCTCGATCATGTTTACCACCCACACAAGACACTTCACCCGCATGACTGTTCATATGGGCGGCACGGCGTGTTAATAATAATTTAGGCCTGCGCTCATGAGTAATCGCGACCAATATCGATGCATCGGCAATCGGTGTCTGATATAAGCTGTCCAAAATACGCGTACTTTGTGAGGTGTAGCCACTCTCGTACATCGCTGGACTCGTCAGCGCGTTCAATGTCTCGTGCTGTACTCGCTCGGCCAGTTTTCTGAGTGTAGGATGACGAATAAAGCTTGGGACAGCGACGCTAAACTTGTTAAAGAAATCAATATTTTCGGGTATGGTCATTATCAAATCCTATGAGTGGTCATCTTCATATTATTCATGAAAATACCTGTGCCAGCATACCAGTATAACCTGTTACTAGTATGGCAGCCTTTCTTATTAGTCCGATTATTGCTTTAGTAGATGCACCTCATATTGATGTCGTTTCAGGCAAAGTGCGACTTATTAACGTATCGGCTGATTGCTATACATATATCCGGTAATTATGATAAATATAAAATTGCTTGCCGCTTATGTATAGGCTTTGTTATGTAGAATTAGTCTCTATCAAAGTGAATCCTTCAACTAAATGACTGTTTTTTGCCGTGTCTTCATACCTTTTTAAATTAATCAATGCCTTATCTCGTATATTTTAGACGGTAATAGCTTTATTGAATGGGACTTTCCCAATATCCTTTTTGCTTGTTATTCGTTCATGGTAATAAGTCTCATAACCGCATTTTTAAATTACCAAACATTAACCGAGTAATATTTCAAAAAATGTATCTGAGTATTATGATAGTTGCTAGCAAGGCTATGAGGCAGACATTCTAAAATAGCATTATAAAAATATCGATGCCAGCGTCATAGGTTTGCTGTAATAAAAATAGATAACACCTCAAAAGAACGAAGGATACAGATTATGACAGACCAAATCGACAACATGATGCCACCTGCTGAATATATCAATGATGACTATAAAGGCTCAGGAAAACTGGATGATAAGCGCGTTTTAATCACTGGCGGAGACAGCGGTATCGGTCGCGCAGTGGCTTTTCATATGGCACGTGAAGGTGCCAAAGTTGCCATCCTTTACCACTCTGATGAAGAAAGCGCGAATGAGACGCGTGAAGGTATTGAAGCAGAAGGCGCAGACGCGCTGGTACTGCAGGGTGATACAGCAAATAGCAGTAGTTGCAAAGAGTCAGTAGAAGCTGTCGTGGCAAAATGGGGCGGCATTGATGTGCTAGTCAATAACGCTGGTATGCAAAAGCCGTATCATGATTTGTCTGAGGTCAGTGATGAAGACTGGCAACAGCATTTTGATGTCAATATGGCAGGAATGTTTTATGCAACCCGCGCTGCCCTTGAGCATATGAAAGAAGGCGATAGCATCATCAATACCACCTCAGTGAATGCATATGTCGGCAATGATGTATTGGTGCCGTACACCGCAACCAAAGGCGCTATCGTTGGCTACACCCGCGCCTTATCGCAACAACTACTTAGTCGTGGTATTCGTGTTAATCAGGTAGCACCAGGTCCTGTGGTGAGCGAGATTCAACTGGTATTCAAAGACTTTGATAAAGATATTTTGGAGTCCATGTCTTCACCAATGGGGCGTATGGGTCAGCCACGTGAGATGGGTGCTGCCTATGTATTTCTTGCTTGCCAAGACAGTAGCTTTGTGACTGGGCAGACCTTACACATAAACGGAGGCATGATTACCAATGGCTGATATCATGGATTCTCCTGACTCCTCTGATTTGCTATCTGTCTGTTGGGCAGATAGCAGTACTCATCGCCGCTGGTTGCTCGCTGAAGGGCAACGTTTGCTCGAACATTATGCCAAAGCGCGCGTGCCCTCAGGGTTTGCTACTTTGGGTCATGATGGGAGCATGGTAGATGACACAGCAAAGAGCATCATCACTGCGAGGATGGTGCATTGCTATGCGCTAGCGGCACTAATGGGCATACCGGGGGCAGCAACACTTGCTGACCATGGTATAAACGCGTTACTTGATGGCCCATTACGCGACTCGGTACATGGCGGTTGGTTCAGTGACGCTTCTTCAACTCATGAAAACCCATCACGCAAAAACGCCTATTTGCACGCCTTTGTCGCGCTTTCTGGCGCGTCTGCTAGCATTGCTGGTCGCCCGCGCGGTACAGAGTTGATGGAGGCTGCAATAACAATCATTGATCAGCATTTTTGGTTAGAAGATGAGCAATCAATGCTGCCTTCTTTTGCCGCTGATTGGTCTGATCCCGAAGATTATCGCGGCGCCAATTGCAACATGCATACGACCGAAGCCTGCTTAGCACTGGCAGATGCCACGGGTGAAACGCGCTGGCTAGACCGCGCACTACACTTAGCCAAGCGCTTCGGTCATGATATGCCTAGTACTTACGATGGTCGCCTACCTGAACATTTTGATAGTGAGTGGAATCTGTTGCACAACTACGATGCGAATGAACCTTCTGATGACCTGCGTCCTTGGGGACTCACACCTGGTCACTTTGCAGAATGGGCAGGACTGCTGCTCAAGGTTGAGTCTGCTTGTATCGCGCATGATTATGACATACCTGATTGGCTGCTACCTGATGCCATCGCATTATTTGATAGCGCTATCGATCGTGGCTGGGCACCTGACGGTCAGCCCGGCATGGTTTATACCATTGGCTGGGATGATGAGATTTCAATACCAAACCGTCCTTACTGGGTACAGGCTGAAATGGCTAATACCGCACTAATGCTATCGCGCCGTACGGGTGATCCGCGCTTTGAATATTACTACCGCTTAGCTTGGGATTATATTGCCAGTACTTTGATTGATCTTGAGCACGGCGGCTGGCGTCATGAGGTAGATGCAGATGGCAACTTAAGTACGGTCATATATCCGACGCGCGAAGATCTTTATCATGACTTTCAAGCCACTGTAACGCCATTGATTCCTATCTCTGTGTCGGTAGCTGGTGGACTACGCACACAAATGCTCAAAATAAAAACCTAATTGCTATGATCTAATTGCTATGACCTAATTGCTATGTAGGATATACTCGATAATATAAGAACGCTTTGATGGCAATTAAAATGCGCTGTCAGAGCGTTTTCGTTGTAATCATAAAAATTAAATAAAATAGCTTTTCTCATTAAAAGTAAAAGGATATCCTCAAAAGTATTTGTCACTATCGCTGCTGTATACAAAAGCAAACATCAGAACGGCAAAAAAACTTTTAAGATAAGTGGACACACAATATTTACTAATAAAGGTAGTTGGTATGAGCTATTGTCTCCAATGCGGTCATAAAGCAGAACGAAAAATCCCACCTACAGATAATATGCCGCGCTTGGTGTGCCCCAATTGTCACTATATCCACTACGAAAACCCAAAGGTTATCTGTGGTTCGCTAGTCGTACACGAAGACAGAGTCCTACTGTGCCGCCGAGCGATCGAGCCGCAATATGGGCTATGGACGATACCTGCAGGTTTTATGGAAAACGGCGAAACCATGGCTGAAGGCGCCGCACGCGAGAGCTACGAAGAAGCTGATGCCATCGTACTGAATCCGCATCTATACTGCATTTATGACCTACCAGATATTGGGCAGATCTACTCTATTTATCTCGCCGATCTAAAAGATGGTGCGTATGGTATTGGCTCAGAAAGTCTCGACTGTGCACTGTTTAGCGAAGAAGACATCCCATGGGATACACTGGCATTTGAAGCCATTCGCCGTACTCTAAAAAGCTACTTTGCTGATCGTAAGCAGTATAACGAGTTGTCAGAATTTCCGATTCATCAAGACAAAATTGGCAAAGATTTGAGTATCAAACGATATTAGTCAATTACCTAACCGCAAAAAGCCAAGCATGATGCTTGGCTTTTCTGTGCTTAACTTTTAATCAAAAATAAACCTAATTGTCTTAGCTCTTTATTCTACAAACCTCAAAACCAAGACCTTTTACCGTCTCTTCTTTGTCGTAAGGCGCTAGTACTGCACGTACATGCTTTTGCCCTTGTAGATATTGCTTAGCAACGCGCTGCAAATCAGCGACTGTCACGGCCAATATTGACGCACGCATTTTGCGCTGCCAGTCGACACCGCGATGATGTAGATTTGCAAAGCAGGCTTTGATTGCTTCGCCTGCAGGAGAGCCCGGCTTATCCATACCCGAGATAATACCTAAAATAGCTTCTTCCAATTGCTCATCGGTCTGTGGCTCGTTTAATAACCACTCGATACTGGCTTCAAAGTGAGCAAAGGTCTCAGCACACTGTGGATCACGATAGCTAAAGAATTTAAAGGCACAAGCGTTGGCATCGTAACCTGCACCGCCACCGTAGGCACCGCCGCGCTCACGAATCGCACTGTGCAAATAACCGTTACGTAAGTAAGGCGCTAATACCATGAGTGCAGCGGTATCAGGATGGTCAGCAGCAGGTACAGTATAAGCACTGGCATTGTGATATACGTTGGTTGGTACTAGCCATGCTAGATCTGCAACATCAAGCGCCACCCCGTTTTCTAATGCTTTGACTGTATCAGTCGCACCATTTAACGCAGTATCTAATTGCAGATTCGCAAATTCACTTGGGATATTTGCTGCTGCGTTCGTTAAATCATTAGAAGCTATCGTCGCTTGGCTGTCTTTACAGCTATCAACGATTAAGCTGCTTAAACGTTCGGTTTGCTCTGCTTCACAGATAATAACGGCATGCTTAGGCAAGCTGATGAGACGTTGATGTAAATCCATCAAGCTCGTAGCCAATTGATCCCACTGCGCATCATCTGTACTAGCATGTGCCAAGAAATCTTTAAGTGCGTTTAATGCTGGTAGGCCGCTGCGCACATATTCCAACTGCGCTTGGCGACTCATGCCGCGACTGGCTGTTTGCATTGCATAAGAGTGACCAGATCCCGCTAAATTTGACTGCCAGCCTGCTTGGCGCTGTTGCAAGATTTCTTTGATACGGTCATGCTCAGAGAAGATACTGTGCTCCATCACTTCCTTGAGCAAATCAATCGCTTCAGGCTTGCGATTTAGCGCACGCGTTGCCACGACAAAGTAGCTGCTAATCGCTTGGCTATCATCGACGTTGGTACGCTGACTAATACGCGCGGTCACACCAGAAGAATGCGCTGCCTGCTTAGCTTGCATCTCATGAGCGCTAAGCGAGTCAGTACCTAGCTCAGACAATAGACTTAAATAAATAGGCAACAATGGATGATTGATTACATCATTGACTGGTAGCTCATCTGCGCTCGCATTACCGATTGCCTCAGTCAGTGGAACAATCACTTGATAGTAGTAAATACCATTGGTGCCAGCTTCATACTCAAATAGCGTGCTGTCTTGACCGCTCAAACGCACCTGCTTTTGGGTGCCTTCTTTAAAGCTGATATCCGTTGGTACGTCTTCTAGACCTACCTTTGGCAATAAGCTCAAATCATCTGGCGCAGCTTGACGTGCAGCCAAATCTAAGGCTTGCTGTTTTAAAATAGCTTTATCATCAGCAGTCAAATCCATCGCGATAGTATCCAAACGAGTCTGCTCAGCTGCTGCCAAACGGGCTGTTTTTTCGCTATCAGGGGTCATCGTTACGCGTACGCGATGCTGATTGTCCAATAGATGCGTTTTAATCAAGTTCGGTAGCCACTGTGGATCGACGACTTGCTCGCGTAGCCACTGTAGATGCTCGTCTACTTCCCAAACATCGATAGGGTTGCCATCATGAATGGCGGTACTAAAGCCCTCTAGCATAAGGTTTAGACCATAAGGAATGCTATCGCCGCCGATGTGACGCTGATCAATCTCAATCTGATGCAGAATGGTTTCGATTGTCTCGTCATCAACTGGTGAATTTGCCACTTCGGTCAGCAAATCAATAATGCCCTGCTCGACCGCTTCGGCGTGTTCAGGGTTAGAACCACGTAGACCCGTATAAAAGACCATTTCATAATGGCTGTCATCAAGACCCAATAGTGGACTTGGCGCTTTACCTAGTGGATGGCTGTCGAGATAAGCACGCAATGGCGAGCCTGCATGCTCAATTAATACACCTTCTAATAGACGCAATGCTAAGCGCTGCTTAGGATCGGTAATTGATGGTAGTAACCAAGCAACCACGTGATGCGTCTGATCTGGGCCCGCTTCGTCAGCAGTATAAGTATCAACCGCACTGATTGGTGCAGACAAACGCTGTTCTGGACGCGATACATGCTTTTTGCCTGCTTCAAACTGAATCAAGGCATCTTCGTGTATCTTTGCTTGCGTCTCAGCAACAGGAATATTACCGAAACTCATGATGACACTGTTTGATGGATGATAATGACTCTGGTGAAACTCGGTCAACTCAGTGTGCGTCAAGTCAGGAATATCGGCAGGATCGCCGCCTGAATTATAATGATAGGTCGTCGTTGGGAATAGATGATGAGCAACCGTATGATATAGCTGATCAATCTCGCCACTCATCGCACCTTTCATTTCATTAAAAACGATACCTTTAAACTGCGGCTTATCATTTTCATCAAGCTCTACGCGAATGCCTTCTTGGGCAAAATCGAGCGGATGGATATTTGGGAAAAACGACGCATCTAGATAGACAGCAAGCAAATTAAAATAGTCATTTTTGTTCTGTGTCGCATACGGATAGGCCGTCCAATCAGCGGCGGTCATCGCATTCATAAACGTGTTTAATGAGCGTTTAATCATCGAAAAGAACGGATCACGTACTGGGAACTTGTTCGAGCCACATAATGCCACGTGCTCTAAGACATGCGCCTCGCCTTTTGAGTCCATTGGCTGGGTGCGAAAACCGACTAAAAACGCATTTTCATCACTTGGGTGTGCCAGATGATAATGCATCGCTCCTGTTTTTACATGCTGACTAATCAGCACATCCATCGATAGCGCCTCAATATGGCGATGCTCAATCAGCTCAAATGCTGGATGCAGCGTTAAATCAGCAGTAAATGGCGTGTCCGTCATAGTTATCCTTATCGCTTATCATGCGTATAGTGCCCTGACTATCAGGGAAAATAGAGTAATAAATTGGCTAAAAAAGAGTTGGCTTAGCGCTATTAGTGGGGCTGCGACATGGATAAGTCAAGGCAGCAGCCATGTAATAATCCACCACACAGTAATCTACGCGGGTAGCCATTAAAGCCTTATAATTACAAATCCATCAATATCCACAATTTTATTATGGATTTATCGCTTAACAAAGGTGATTTGCACTGCTACTATAAAGTTAACTATTAACAGGAGTGGAGTACCTTATGAGCTACCAACATGTTTTACTGGTCACTGATTTGCTATCCGATGCGGACAAAGTGGCGCTAAAAGCCAAGCGTATTCTCGCAGGCTCTCCTGAAGCCCGACTGTCCGTCTTGCATATCGTTGAAGATGATATGGTACGCTTTGGTTATGAACTTGTGCCTGCCTCTAGTCTCTCGGGTGATGTCGATAGTGAAAAGTGGCAAGAGGCACGGGCTAGACTGGCGCAATTCCTCGCACGTAACGAGCTAGAAGCGATCAACTCTGAGGTCACCGCTGCCATCTCTAATAGCAAAGGTATCATTAATTACTGCCGTGAAAAAGACGTCGATTTACTTATCATTGGACGTCATGAACGCCATGGTATTGCCGCTTGGTTGGTAGGAGCCACTGCCGATAGTATCTTGCCAAATGTCCCTTGCGACAGTTTAGTGGTGAAGCTTGATCAGCCTGTCTTGGAATAATTGGCATTACTCTAATCCGCTGCTAAAGACGACAAGCTTTACTTAACAGCGCCCTAGAGTAGTGCTATAGTAAATACTATCTGACACGAGGAAGACGCTATGAGTTACGAACATATTTTACTGGTTACCGACTTACTCTCTGATGCAGATATAGTCGCACAAAAGGCCAAGCGCATCGTCGAAAACCGTCCAGGCTCTAAGCTATCAGTTCTGCATATTGTCAAAGACACCATGGTTGGCTTTGGCTACGAGCTGGTACCTGCCTCTAGCCTATACGATGAGATTGATGATGAACGCTGCCAAGAAGCTCGTGCAAAGCTGGCGCAGTTCCTTGAACGCAATCAGCTAAATGCAGCAACGTCAGAAGTCACAACTGCCATCTCTAGCAGTGAAGGTATCGTCAGCTATTGTCATAAACATGATGTCGATCTATTGGTCATCGGTCGTCATAAGCGTACCGGTATCGCTGCATGGATTAGTGGCGCGACAGCAGATAATATCTTACCTAATGTACCTTGCGATAGCTTTGTGGTGCGACTGGACAAGCCTGTTTCAGCATAACAATATGCTTCGATTGTCTTATCTAATATCAAGCATATCCTAAACAAAAAAGCGCAGCGTAACTTTTAACGCTGCGCTTTTTTATGGTTGATAGGTTTTAGAGTCATTGCTTAACCCTGTTGAATAATATCTATAAAGGTTTGCCAAATGGGGCTTTGGTGCCGAGCTTTGTGCCAGACCAGCCACCATGTACGCGATAAATCAATTCCTGCTACATTTACTTGTACCAACTCACCTGTCGCGAGTTCCGTCTCAATCACATGCTGTGATAGACAACCAAGACCAATATCTGCACTCACCATGTGCTTAATGGCCTCTGATTGATGTATCGCCTTCACCACTTCTGCATTAGGTAGATACTTAAGCAGTTGCTCATCGATAATCTGCCGTGTGCCCGACCCTGCCTCACGTACCAATAGTGGTAACTGCGCTAGCTGATGAATGGTCAGCTGATAGCAGTCCTTATCTTGGCTATAAATAGCCACATTCTTTAACCACTTGCTATCACGCTTGGCAAATATCATCAGTGTATCAGTACGCCATTCGCGCTGCTCAATAACTTTCATATCTATCGGACGCGGCATTCCTTCTACCAGTGCGATGTCTATATTCAATTGCTCAACCTCGCTAACTACCTCTTGGGTATTGGCAATATACATATCAACATTAGCATCGGGCAGCGCTTCATATAGCTTACCAAGCAATGATGGCAGCACATAATTGCCGATAGTGGTACTAGCACCGATATGAATCTGTCCTGCTTGATACTGATGATAATGCTCAAGCGTGAGCGACTGACCCAAGATAGCCTGAGCCTGTATATAAATAGGATGGGCATTAGGGTGTTGATTGAGCCGACGACCGACGCGCTCAAACAGTGGCATCTGTAGTCTGGACTCCAGCTCTGTCAGCGAACTACTGACCGCTGACTGTGATAAATGCAGCTCCTCACTGGCGCGACTGGTGCTGCCTGTCTGATAAATGCTGACAAAAACAGCAAGCTGCTTAAGCGTAATCTTTGGCACTGTCTGCACAGATTTTTTCATGATATCAATAATACCTTATGTCATTTTTTAGCTTGTCTTGTTCAATATGCATGTCTTTCATTGCAGCTTATACGCGGCATATCGACTTCTATCATAAGCCTTAACCTAAAAAATCGATAGTTTATATCTTATTAATCTGTTTTTATTATAAATATAGCGGGCATATACTGTCTATTCATAAGCTTATGCTTATCTTAATATAAGTAATAGGATGCCGCGTCATGCACACACTCGTCCAATCAGTCAGCAACTCTGTTCATAACTATACCCCTAATCACCGTCACTTGGCAGGATTGGTAGTTGTTCTGATCGGTAGTTTATTTTGCTTATGGTTGGACAGTAGTCTGGATGTATGGTCAAACGGCCGTATCGTCGGCTTGTCGTCTTTGACGCTAGCGATTTTGCTAGGCATGATATTAGGCAATACCATCTATCCTAAACTCGCTGAACGTTTAAACGGTGGCGTTTGCTTTGCCAAAGGTCAGATATTGCGACTTGCGATTATGTTTTATGGATTTAAGCTAACCATGACACAAGTTGCGAGCGTCGGTATGCCAGCGATTATGACTGATGCGCTCGTACTGACATCGACCTTTATGCTGACCTACTGGTTAGGTACTAGATGGTTAAAAGTTGATAAAGAAACGGTGATTTTGATTGGCTCAGGGGCAAGTATTTGCGGTGCTGCTGCCGTCGTCGCCGCAGAGCCAGTCGTCAACGCGCAAGCTCATAAAGTCACTATCGCCGTGGCAACTGTGGTGGTTTTTGGCACTATCGCGATGCTGCTATATCCTTTTCTTTATCATCTTGGTTGGTTAAAACCTTGGCTAAGCGCCCAGCAGTACGGCATGTACACTGGCTCAACCGTCCATGAGGTGGCGCAAGTCGTAGTCGCAGGTAATGCAATCAATACCGAGGTTGGTGATACCGCTGTCGTGACCAAGATGATACGCGTCATGATGCTTGCGCCTTTCCTGCTTGTGTTATCGTTTGCGCTAACCAAAGAGCGCACCATAGATAATACCGCTATAGAAGATAAGAGCAGTAAAAACGAGACAGCATCATTTATGACTCGTGTTAAACAAGTTAAAGTGCCATGGTTTGCGTTTATCTTTATCGGTATTGTGTTGATACATACATGGGTGCCGATGTCTGAGAGTGTCGTACGCAGTATGGTGATGCTAGATGATGTGCTACTTACGATGGCCATGTTTGCATTAGGTCTAACCACTCATCTAAGTGCGATCAAGCAAGCTGGCGTTAGACCGCTTATCTTAGGTGCCATTATGTTTGGCTGGTTAATACTGGGCGGTGGTCTGATTAATATCGGCATTAGCTTTATATAATAAGCTAAATGTTCACTCTTAACTGCTGGTATCATTGCACAATATAAAAGGCCTCCAACTATCTATAGTCGGAGGCCCTTTTGCATCTGTTATTTGATTTAATATGATTAGTTAAAATCTTTCGAATAAGACTTCTACTCGCTTCAGTACTCATATCTTAAATACCAAAACATAGACGAAAAAAAACGAACCCGAAGGTTCGCTTTTCTACATCTATTCATCTATCTGTCTATAAAGACAAATTAGATAGCAACGATGTTATGTGCTTGTGGGCCTTTTTGGCCTTGAGTTACAGTGAACTCAACTTCTTGGCCTTCAGCCAAAGTTTTGAAACCTGAACCAGTGATTTCGCTGTAATGAGCAAAAACGTCTGCGCCAGTTTCTGGAGCGATAAAACCAAAGCCTTTAGCTTCGTTGAACCACTTAACTGTACCTTTTTGAACGTCTGACATAGTATAATCCTACTTTTAAATTTATTAATGGTCTAGTGACCGGTAACGCTTGCAAATAGCTACTGAACGATAAATATTAAAACGAAGGATTATAACTAATACTACGAGGTAATGATTTGGTGCAGAACTGCTCTTAAGCTTGGGCGTATTATAAGGGGTACATCCCAGTATCGCAAGTCTTATCTCATGTTTCGTGTAACCAGAGCCGTTTATTGGCTGATTTTGGCGCAAATTGCAACGGATTTAGGCATTTGGTAAACGGAACAAATATATCGCTACCCCACTACAGACAGCGGCTACCGCCCATGCCATCCACATCATATCGGCAGGCAAACGATAAAATAACATAATTGTTGATGCTGCCATCATAACCGTCGCTAAACACTTGGCATAAAGCGGAACGGCATGATTCTCCTCCCAGTCACGGACGAATTTACCAAAGTATTTATGATTAATCAGCCAAAAATGAAAACGTCGAGAACTGCGTGCCCAGCAGCCTGCTGCTAGCAAGATAAAAGGCGCAGTAGGCATCACTGGCAACAATATACCGATAATACCTAAGATAAAAAACAGCCAACCAAGCGTCACAAAGGTCCAACGCAGCATTGGGCTGTTGGATTGATCAGTCTTGGGTCGGTAATAGAACGCTTTTTTATTGTCGGTCATATAAGTTTTCGGTCGTGTAAGTTGTCAGTTATGCCAAATGTCGATTGTCTAGAGTAGCGCCTATTATATAAGCGGTGGCATAGAAGGCTAATCATGCAATATCGTCCGTCTGTGCACAAGACTATTTATATGAGGTTTTTGCTATTGATAGGTATGTTTGGTTAGTAATTGGGTAAGTACCAATAATAAATGCTGCATTCTTCTATTAACACGTTGATTGAAAGCATTTATAAAAAGCTATGGTAAGCCATGATAAGCAACAGCTGTCGTAAAGAGCGGTTAACGAACACCAGTCATCACCTGCCATCGTCTTTCCCGATACGCTTGCATCCCATCTTGTAAGTCGTCTATGATGACGCAGTAGCTATCGATAATAGCCATTAGCAGTACTGATCGAAAATAATGCAATGCAATACCAATCAATCTTGTCGGGGTGCTTTGATTTAACGCTGTAAACACAGCCCACATCATCGCTGAGACACACCCGTGAACCTGAAGCAGTTAGCACTGACGTAGGAAACAACCATGCAGTCGACCACCAAACTGACCCTCACTCTCGAATGGTTTTTGAACCCTGATCACCTGCCCTTTATTGCGGGTGTGACCACGGGCGCATATGAGCAAGCAGGGCTTGATATCACCATTATCGAGCCAGATGACCACTATGATGGCTTTGCCGAATTACAAAACCAAAGTATCGATTTGCATGTCAATGAGCCTATCCATCTGTTTGAACATTACGCGCCTAATCTACGTGCGCTAGGCTGCTTTTTTGAGACCGATGGCGGCATATTGATGCAACGCGCTAGCATGGAAAAATTAAAAAACAATCAACCGATTCGCATCTGCACCCCTGCCGCTGAGGAAAAAACCAATCGTATTGGCTTTGAGATATTGGCTCGCTATGCCAAGAAGAACGGCTTTAGTATCAGCCGTGATAATGTGAGCTTTGTACAAAAAGACTTTTATCACATCAAAAACCTGCAAGAAGACCCAAGCCTAGATGGTGCATGGCTATGCTTTTATAACTTTGAGGGCGTTGAAGCGACTCATGAAGGGTTGGACTTTGAATTTATCGATCAGCACCTGTCGCCCTATCCGAATTTTTCGGCGTTAGAGATTCTGACAACAGATGAGATCTATAGCGCGAAAAAGGACGCGATAGATACCTTTATCCAAGTGACCAACCAGATGACAGAGCTGTGCAAAAACGAGCCAGCCACAGCCCACCGTATGTATTACGACTATAGTAAAACCGAAGCCGATGTGCTGATGGATGCCATCATCGATAATACGCTAGGTAGATTGATTACACCGATCAAGCCTGATGCCAGTAAATGGGAAGAACTGCGCGAGATGCTAGCCGAAATCGATATCGTGACCTTGACTGATGAGCAATATCAGTCGCTTTGGGCACTGTAAGCATTTTATAAGTTACAATATTTTGAATAATAAAAAACCGCCATCGTATTTGCTGTGGCGGTTTTTTATTTAGCTATAATCGAATAGTGAGGTTAGCGCACTAATACTTTTATAGTGAATTGACTATGCCTAGTTGCTTGGCTTCTTTTAGCCACATTGGGAACTCTTCTAGCATGTTTTCATACAACGCTTCTTCGCTGATATCATCCAAGTCATCGAGTTCAAAAAAGTCGCAATTATCAATCACGCGCCCTGTCATGTCGTCTAGTTTTTTGAGGATGCCATAACCACGACCACCCAAGCCCACGAACTGCCAAAATATCGGCAGTTTCGCGGCATCCGTCATGACTTTGGTGATACCGCGATTGTCATTTACCCCGCCATCACTGATAAATAGCACGTAGACAGGCACATCCAAGCCGTCCTTTTGATAAAACTCTGTCACGGCTTTCATGACCTCTGCTTCATTGTTGATGCGCGGGCCAAGTGCCCATTTGCGCCAGCCGCCATGAGCGTTGTCAATGAAACCGTCATAGTTACTCAGCCCAATCTCGCCCAAATACTGCGGGTCTCGGGCAAACGCCCAGCAGTCTAGCGCTTGGTCGTCATCGAAGCTCACTGCCAATGGTAATATGCGATTGACCACTTCTTGCACGCGGCCTTTTTTGTACTGTCTATTCATTGAGCCTGAGGCATCTAACACCAACGCCACCTTTGCGGTTAACTGCTGCAATTGGCGTTTCTCAAGCGATATGGTGGCTTTCTTGGCTAGATTGACCAGTTTTGGCGCTTTGTCTAGCATGACCTTCTCGAGCGACGGTTTTGCTTGCACTGGTGCTACGGTCGGCTCGCGTACTTGTGGGTTACTCTCTTCTACATCGCCACCGAAATGCTGCACGATGGCGGCAAGTCCACCATTAAAGCCTTGCGCGACGTTGGAGACTCGCCACACGCCACTCTTACGGTAAAGCTGCATCAGCATACTGGCTTGCTGCTGTGCAAAGTCTGCCGCTTGATACTCTGCCTGTGCTTTTTGCAATTGTTGCCAAATGCCAATCTCTAACGATTGAATTTGATTAAGCGGCGTGTCGGCTGATAATACAAAAAACAAGCTGTCTATATTATCCGCCAGTTTAGATAAATTCACCTCAAACTCGGCTTGGATGCCTTTATTTGCCGTTGGCTGCGACTCGTAATGGGTGAGCTTGATTTGCCCGCACGGTGAGGTTGGCTGATTATAAAACACCATGTAATCATCATTGATCAGTTTGCCTGCTGCGTCTAAGGCAAAGCAGCTGATGTCCATCTCTATCAGGCTTTGGCGAGTGAACTTGAGCGTGATGGGTGCGGTATCGTCAATAGCAAGGTTGCTTAAAGGCGAGCGTTGTCCGACGGTAAGATGTTTCATGGTATTCCCTCAAAGATAATACTTAAAATATTAAATACTCATTTTAATAAATCATAAGGCTTCTTGTAAAAGTACCATTCCGTTGACTTCCCTTAACAGGCTAGCGAAGAGTTGTGTAAGATGTCTATAGTAATTACCTATTAGAGTTATTAAAAATCCGCGCATCTTCACGCTTACCTTTACTCAGCAAATCAATAGTTTTATTTAAGTTCGAGCTCTTTGGAACCCTCCGTCTATATAGTTTCAAAAACTGTCTAGTGCTACTATTTATCTCGAAATTATTACTGTAAATTAAATTCAATAAAATACTTAACTGGTCATTATCTAAATACATTTTCTTCTCAACATAGTTTTTTGTAATTATATCTATGTATTGCGAATCTCCTTTGACAGCTAATGTAGCAGATATAAAAAGTAACTTTAACCAATCAGTATCAGAAAATTCTTTTGTATCGCCAGTAATTGTATCACCAATATTTCTTAGAGCCTTATCAAAAAAATCATAGCTATAACATTGAGATATAACTATGCACATAAAAATCATTAATTCGATTCGACCCATGTCCAGAGATTTTAGCGTTTCGGCCTCTGCAGGATCATTTAAAATTTCTAAAACTGTATTAGCGGCGATATTAATACTATGGTCAAGTTGGTTTTCGATAGCAGTATATGGTGAAACGTAAGCTGCTAGAAGAAATTGCGCGTTCGTAGCTACTTGATTTATCTTCAATCCATAGCTATCAAACTCTATTTCACTCAGACTAGTTATCAAATTGGAACTATCTTTTATTAATCCGAAAACAAAAAAGTAAGCATTTTGCCAGTAAGGGTTATATATCTCTTTATTCATCTTATATGATTTATTTTGAAATAAAGCTCTCGCGTAGAAAAACTCACAAAAAGATCTATGCTTAAAACGAATTGTATTAGCTTTATAATTAGTAATGAAAATCTCATTGTTATAAGCAAGTTTTTCAAAAATTTTATTTTTATCGATATCCAAATTCCTCTCAGAGAGATACTCATCAATAATTTCTTTTAATTCACCCATAGATACAGTAGTCAAATTATAATCTAATAAGTATTTAGAAAAAATACCACAAACATTTTTAAATATTTCATATTCTGTTTGTGACTGTAAGTTATCTCCACTCCATCTGAATATAGTCACCTGACCACAAAAATGTTATAAAATAAATCAACTAAACGATTACCAGTATAAATGACCATGACTTACTC
>NZ_JASMRK010000029.1:0-33278 GCF_041431295.1 Psychrobacter sp. Arc9
GGACTGAGTCCTGTACAGTACAGAACTCAGTCCTTGAAATAAACGTAAACCGTCCAAGATTTGGGGTTCAGTTCAATCATGATGCCATGGTTGGGGCTTTTTTATTGAAATAAATTGGACATATCTCAAATGAGTAGATAGTAACACTATGCCCTCTGTCGTTGTTTTAACCAACGAGGTACGCGAGTGGCGGTACCGTTTAATACAGCATTTAATAAAGCCGCCAGCAAGATAAGCGCCACACCCAAATACTGAATCCAAGACAAAGATTGATGCAGTAATAGCACTGCAAGTGCAATTGCAGTCAATGGCTCAAAAATCGTAAATACCGATGCACGAGTGGCGGGCAGTTTTTCCAATGCCTTCATATATAGCCCAAATGGCACGACGGTTCCCAGCAGTGATAATCCTAAAACGTAGCCCCAAGTCATCAAGGGCAGACTCAATAGCTGCTCATAAGTGTTATAGGTCTCAGGTAAGAGCAGTAGTACGCCAGCACTAATGATAATGGAAGTGAAAAATACCAAAGGGGCAGGGTGAGCGTAATGCATCGCACGCTTACCCAATACGCCATATAACGAATAACACATCCCTGCTGATAGACCGAGTAAAATCCCCCAGTTAACTTTCGCTTGCTCACCTAACATCGTCAATCCAACACCAAACACCGCCATTAGTGCTAGCAAAACTGATTTGCGAGTAATGGACTCACTCAGTAAGAATTTTGAGAACAATAAGCTAAATACGGGTGCGGTATAGAGTAAGGCAACGGCAGGGCCGGCACCGACATAACTGACCGCAAAAAAATAGCAGACCGACATGCCAAGGACACCTATCAACGACTGCATCGCCAAACCAAGCCACTGTTTTGGCTGTAATTTGATAAGGTGTGGCCATAGTTTTGGTAGCATGGCTAAAATGATAAAGGCCGCCGTGACGATACGTAATATCGTTACCTGCCAGCCACTAAATCCAATTTGGTTTAGGTAAGTCGAGAATATACCCAACGTACCCCAGCAGATAGCAGCCGTGATGATTTGAATGGTGCCTAGCCATGATTGGTGCGAATGGTTCGTCATTCCGTTGTCGATGTTTGCCATACTGTTTTCTTCTTACGATCTAAGTGACACAAGATGTTGTAAGATTGCTATTGATACAATCTCTCCAAGCAATACTAAAATAAGAAAAGACAACCTTATTAAAGGCTGTCTTTTGTTTGTTCTTTTGAGTCTATCACTAAAAGATAATAAGTGGCTACTAGGTCGTGTGCTAAATTCAATTAATAGTTATTCCAATGGCTCAAAAATGGCTAGCGTTTGCTAAATAACCTAAGTAATATCGAATTATTAACTCATATCATATTCGTGTTCGCGTCATTTTTTCTTTCTACAGTCTCTGTTAATCAATCCATAAAAAGAATGTTTGCTCTCGGAGAGCATTTCGCTGAATAAAGCACACTTTTTCCAATTGGGTTCTTGGTAAATGATCCGTATCAGCCCCGCAGTTTTTTGAGCGCTGTTTTATCCACTGAGTCTGCTCTTTTTTAAGATTAGCCGCCATATCCTCACCGTACAGGCGTCTGACTTCATTTCGCGTTACTCTGTAGCTTTCATTCAATGCTTTATCAGACGTGTTATATATCTGATCAACCAAATCAGCTTGTGAGGCTAATGGCAGATAAGTCTCGTTTTCTTTGTAGGTGGCACTATAGGTATCGACTGTCCATTTACTTCTTATAGATATCTCATGGTTCGAGGTATCTATAAACCCATCAAAATCTTCGCCCTCAAAGGTATAACCCTGAAATCGACACGGGGTCACGCCATCTTTACATAAGCTATGCTTGGTTTCCGCAGAGTAGTATTTGACAGCGTAGGGCGACTTACTAGATTCTGGTGTTGTCTGCAATAGTCGTCCTAAATCGGGAGCGACCAGTAGCATATTGTTGCAAGTAACGCTTCCTTCTGCACATCTCTCATAAAGGTTAAGACGTTGACCTTGGATGTCCATGCCCATGGTAAAGTTTGCCTGTACAGGTGCTACAGCCGAACTGACAGAGGTCATTAGCATTAAGCTTGAGAGCAATGTAGTACGTCTGAGTAAGCTGGATGTATTTAGGCTTGAGCTAGACATGGAGACGGCCATATAGGTTTATACCTGTAGCAAAAAATTCGTTAGCAAGCGCTTGGCCCCTTCGGTCGCAAATGATTCTGGGTGAAACTGTACGCCTTGGATGGGGTAGTCTTTATGCTGGAGTCCCATAATCTCATCACCTGCTAGCGCTGATTCTGCCAAGTTTAAGTCAACATGAGCGTCATTGGTGACGACAGCTGTCACAGTCAAGCAATCTGGTAGGGTATCTGCTTTTACCATCAGTGAGTGATAGCGCATGATTTCAATCTCTTGTGGCAAGTCTGCATAAACACCTGCGCCATCATGTCGAATCGACGAGACCTTGCCATGCATTGGGACACTGGCGCGTACCACGTCACCGCCAAATACATGCGCGATGCCTTGTAAGCCCAAGCAGACACCCAGTATTGGCGTCGTCTTACCCATCACTTCGATGACTTCAGCACAAATCCCGAAGTAGGCGGGGTCGTCAGGGGCACCAGGACCGGGTGAAATGATGATGCGGTCAAGATTCATGGCCTGTACATCTGCTAACGTTATCTCATTGTTACGTTTAACAATGACGTTGGCGGCTTTATCGCCGTCCATCGTCTGCAAAATCTCACCGATATATTGGTAAAGATTAAAGGTAAACGAGTCGTAGTTATCTATAATTAAAACATTCATGGGTTATCAACTCTTTGTCAAAATATACACAATTTAGGGATTCATAAAGCTGTCTAAGACGACTTTCATCGCAGAAAGCTTACGCTGAATTTCTAGATATTCGTCAGCAGGATTGGAGTCATAGACATTACCGCCGCAAGTTTGCGCATAAGCGGATTCACCGTTGATGAATAGGCTGCGAATAGGAATGGCAAAAATACAATCGCCATTGAAATTAAACGATCCAAGCGCACCACCATAAGCGCCACGACCGTCAGGTTCTAACTCGTTAATGACTTTAATTGCTTCAACTTTTGGTGCGCCTGACAACGTCCCAGCAGGGAAGTTACTGGCAAGGGCGCTAAACATATCTTCATTAGGATGTAAGATTCCGACGATCTCAGAAGAGATATGTTGCACATGTGAGAAGCGTTTGATATCCATAAGGCTACGTACTTTTACCGTACCAAATTGTGCCACACGGCCGATATCATTGCGGTGCAAATCGACTAGCATATTGTGCTCGGCAATCTCTTTGGCATCGTTGAGCAATGCGCGAGCAAGTTGACGGTCTTCGATGACATCAACGCCGCGCTTGGCAGTGCCTGCCAGTGGATACGTTTCCATCTCGCCTTGACGTAAGCGAAATAACAGTTCAGGTGAGGCACCGATAATGCACTGCTGGGCAAATTTCATAAAGTACATATGCGGTGACGGATTGACCGCGCGCAGCTTTTCATAAATCGGCATCTTATCGCCCGCAATACGATATTTGGATTTAAATCCGACCTCACACTGAAAGATACGCCCCGAGATGATGTCTTCTTTAACTTGCATAACGACATTGGCATGCTCTTCTTGGCTCATGCCATCACCTAAAAATTCAACTTTAGGCGCTTCATAACTAGGCGTTGGCTCATCGAGTAGGGCTTTAATTTGCTCGATGCGGTTTTCTTGCTGAGCGGTGGGGTAATAAAAGTAAAAGATTTCCCCAGTCATCTTATCGAGCGTCAAACCATCCAAATAGACGCCAAATTTAAACGGTTCAAAATCGTCGCTCGCCTTAGCATTAAGACTGGGTTCAAAGAAATTGACACTGTCATAACCCAAATAACCAACGAGACCACCGCTTTGGTCGCGAGCAATGACGTGCTGCGGCGTAATTTTACGTAGCAATTGATAAGGATTGTCTGTTCGATAATGATTAGTTTCAGCGGTTTTATTATCAGTAATCGCTAGGGTTGTACGATCGATGGCAGCAATGGTCATTGCGGGGTCAAAACCAATCGCATGATGACGCGCCATATGTCCATCTTCGCCCAATGATTCGAGCAAATAACAAGTATCAAAAGCGCGCTCAATACGTTTAAACAACAAAAAGAAATCAATATCCTGTGTCAGTTTAATGCGTTGTGGCTTACTAGGAATGTCAATAGCAGCAGGCTGGTTAGGTTTTGAGTCGGGAGAGGTCATAACAATATCCAAATTGGTTCAAATGTGTATCAGATAAGAATAAGAGAAATCAAGATAGTTAATGGCTTACGCGTTTTGTCTATGAGTCGTTTTGCTGATGAGTCATCAGTAAGGCACTCACATCATGAGTGTGCATTGCCTTGGCACCGCGCGACACAGTGGCAATACCGACACCTAGCTGCTCAGATATTTCACGTTGGGTAACGCCGCGCGCCAGCAAGTCAAAAATACGAATACGATTGGCAATCTCATGTTGCTCTTTGTCTGTCAGTAAGGCAGTTAGCAAGGCTTCGATATCTGCGCTGTCAGTACAACTTGCCAAATGGGTCACTAAACTGTGATAAGGGTCAGTGCTCATAACTTTAATCTTAGTAAAAAAGAAAAGGGATTCTTAACTTGTTTCAGTATTCTAGTACAGTAGTACAAAAAAAACAAGTGATGAGCTAAGTTAATATCAGACTACTATAGAAGTGATAAGCGCCTACGCCTGACTATATATAGCCTTAATACATAGCCAGAATAATATTGAATGATAATTTTATAACCAGTATCGAAGCATTTTTGCACTCTCTCAGCATATTCAGGGCTAAAACAGAGAATTTATTATATTAATTATTGCCAAAGTGTTAATACTTCGTTATTATGTCTCTCATTATTTAAACGCAAATCATTATCATTAACATTAATCATGTTATTCGCACAATAAGCTTAAGCGTTTTCAAGATATTCCATCTTCTGGTAGGCACTATTTTAAGGGTTTTCGATGATAGCCCTTAAAAATAATTCTAAAAAATCTAATTTCTGACAGTAAATAAAGTGAGTAAATGTGTTATGCGCGAAGTAAAGTTATCTAGTCAATTGACAGTATTGTCTATCGGTGTTGCCGCTGTATTGTGGACGCAAGCTGCCAGTGCCGCAACGGCAGCAGATATGCCAAACACGACATTGCAGACTATCACTGTAACAGCAAATAGCTCAGTACGTGGCGCTGTACAAGAAGACTCTGTCTACATAGATGACTACACCCCAGCTGCACAAGCCAGCCATTTGAGCGATTTTCTGGACGTTGTGCCAGGGGTGAGCGTGGGCGGCACCTCATCGGTCAACCAACGTATTCGTGTACGCGGTCTTGATGATACTAATCTAAAAGTCACGATTGATGGCGCACGTCAAGAAGGCGCGTTGTTCTACCATATGGGTGATGTCACTATTGATCCAGATCTGCTAAAACAAGCAGAAGTATCAGTGGGTAATAACTCAGTGACGCTAGGAAATGATGCCATCGGCGGCGCGGTTGCTTTTGAGACAGTCGACGCGGCAGATTTACTCAAGCCAGGTCAAAAGGTAGGTGCTAAGCTGCATACAGGTTATGCTAGTAACAATGATGAACTGCTAACCTCAGCTACTGTGTATGGTGCGCCAACAGAAAATGTTGATTTACTGGCTTATTATGGCAAACGCAATGCGGACGCTGGTGAAGACGGTAAAGGTCGTAAAATCCAAACTGAAGACAGCGAAGGCGAAAACATCCTATTAAAAGCTGGTGCTTATGTCGGTAGTGATCATCATGTAGGTGCTAGCTTTAGCCGTACCGAAAACAAAGGCAAGTTCCCATTACGTCCAGATTTTCCTGCTGGTGGCTGGAACCCAATCATCCCGCAGGAAGTCAAACGTGATACCTATGCGCTTGACTACGCATATAGTCCTGCCAACCAGTTGGTCAATGTAGACGCCAATGTATATCAGACCAGCACGCAGATTTTGCGTAACTCTGATGGCGTACCTGGGTTTGAGTTTGATGCAGAAGTCAAAACCACAGGTGCAAAAGTACAAAACACCAGTATCATCGATAGTAGTATTATCAATGGTGTGCCAGGGGTTCACAAGTTAATCGCTGGGGTTGAGCATTACAAAAAAGAATCTGAGATGACACGTGACTTTGGTAATGCGAGCACTGATGAGGCAACCAATACTTCAGTGTATCTAGAAGACCAATGGCAAATGGGTAAGCTTAGCTTAACGCCAGGCGTCCGTTATGACCGTTATGAGTCTCCAGAGTATGTATCGGCTGGCAAGACTTATGACAATGTCGTTGGCGCATTGGCTGCTAGCTATGAGATTGCACCGCGCACCCAGCTATTTGCAAGCTATACTCAGTTATTTAATGGTCCAGATCTTAGCCAAACGATTTTTAACACCGATGGCGCTGATACGTATGTGAACAATGACCTAAAAGCAGAAGAAGGTGACAATGCAGAAGTCGGTATTGCTACAACGCTGCGTGGTCTGACTACGGCTGATGACTCTTTAAAATTAAGTGCTAAATACTTTGAAACCAATATCGAAAACTATATTGAGTTTGTACGTGCAGGTGGTAGTAGAACTGGCATGAATTGTACCACTGGGCAACTAGGTACAAGTGCTGCCCCTGAAGCCTGCCAAGGTGTCATTAATAATGATGAAGATTTCAAAATTAAAGGTGTAGAGCTATCAGCCGACTATCGAGCAGATAACTTCAACATGGGGCTAAGCTATGCTCGTGCACGTAGCAAAGGCGAAGATACGGGTTACAATATCTCTTCTGTCAGTGGTAGTGGATCTGAGTCTGGCGACAAGTACATGGTCAACTTAGGTTACGCTCCAACCAATACTACTGAGCTTGGCTGGCGCAGTACTTATGTGGCCGATGTGACACCAAATACCGCTGGTGATGACAACGAAAAACCAGGCTATGATGTGCACGATATTTTTATGACTTACACGCCAACTCAAATCGAAGGTTTAAAGGCCACACTAGGTGTATACAACATCTTTGATGAGACTTATGCAAGCCATGCGTCACGTAACTCTATTGATGATGACTATACTGATTTTGAAATGGGACGTAATATCAAAACGTCTTTGACTTATCAGTTCTAATCTAGCTTATCGAATTTCAGTCTAATCGTACTTATAAAGTCAGCTGTCTTATACGGGAGCTGTCTTTTTTTACGAGATTTTTGAGAGTGCGATTTATCTAAGAGTAGATGTTAAGTTGCTCGTTTGGTAGAAGGTGAAGCTACCGTATAAATAGCATATGAGTTAAATCGTATGCGAGTACTACGCCAATACTCTAAACAACAGCGAGCTATCATCGAAGCTCATTTATATCTTTCAAATTATCAGGAAATGATTGTGAATGAATACGGGCATAGAGTAATCAAACGTCGAAATTCTGAAGCTGACGCATAATGTTTTTAACTGGCCGAATTATCATATTGGAAATATCGATAAGGTTTGACAGTGTAGCGCTTATACAACTGAAACTAACAGGCATTTCTATAAATATATTGAGCATCCATTAAACCGTTAACTGAACCACATATAAGAATGCAAACATTAATGATAATTATTATTATTAATGTTTGCATTCTTATATGTATCTTGCTAAAGTGTGTTTCGTTCATTACAGAACAGTTAATGGCTCTTTGCTCTATTCTATTTATAGAGACTTTTTTACGCTAGATATTTAATTCATTGGATAATTAATGACAGTTACAGCGTCATCAAACTTTTAACCCTACTCAGTACATACCCTTATTCGTTTACTCTCAATAGCTAAGCCTCTTGGCGATATTTTAGTCATGTTTTTATAACACATATATTTACGGACACGTCTATCCGACAATCGTATGTCAATTTTAGACTTTTATTTATGTGTACTTGCACCGAGAATGCATCCGAAGCATTGCATAAAAAGTGGCTAAAACCATTCACTGACGATGAGATAAACAGGTATTAACGAAATTGTGCGCTTCAAGGAATATTACTTATGTCAAACCAATCAGGTTGCTCTGATTTCTCAGTCATCACTTCTCCAAAAAAACTTCAACGCGTCGTGACTGGCAAACTTTTACTAAGTATCGCTGTGACTTCTATTCTTAGTAGTACAGCCGTTGCTGCAGAGAGTGATGAGGTAGCTGTGCAAGGGGCGACCGACCAAGAAGCTGTGCCTACAGCTACATTGGATACAATTGTGGTGCGGGCAGCAAGGGACGAGCTAGAACAAGCAGCTGGGCTGTCTATTATTAGTGAAGAAGCCATCGAAAAAGCATCAGTTTCTAGTGATATTTCAGAGATTGTACGTAAGATGCCAGGTGTGAATTTGTCGGGTTCATCGACGTCAGGTCAACGTGGTAACCAGCGCCAAATCGATTTGCGCGGTATGGGGCCAAACAATACACTTATCTTAATCGACGGTCGTCCTGTCACTTCTCGCAATTCCTCACGACCTAGTCGTGGGAGTGAGCAAGACACGCGTGGTGACTCGCAGTGGGTACCACCAGGCGCTATCGAAAGCATCGAAGTATTGCGTGGTCCAGCAGCAGCCCGTTATGGCTCTGGTAGTATGGGCGGTGTGGTAAATATCATTACTAAGAGTCCGACTGAGCCAGAGTTTTCTATCAGTGGTCACTATGAGGCACCAGAGAGCGATCTAGAAGGCAGTAGCTGGCGTACCAATATCAATATGGCAGGTGCATTGACGGATAAACTGTCCTCGCGTACCACTCTTGGTTATCACGATAGTGAAGGCGATGATCCTTATATCAATGCCAAAGATGCACAGATTGTTGACGGGCGCAGTGGTCCGGCTGCCTCGGTAGCGGCAGGTACTGAAGGTGTCGAAAATATCGATGTGCGCCAATTGTTTGAATACGCGATGGATGCGATGAATACGGTCGGTTTTGAAGTGAATTATAGCCGTCAAGAAAACCGCTGGGCGGGTGATTCATTGTTCCAAACCGTGAACCAAAATTTGTTAGATGAGTTAGAAGGTGAAACAACGAGCAAAATGCAACGCTACGGCGCGGCGATCACACATCGCGGTGAGTATGATGACGCTAGTAGTAACAGTTTCATTGAGTATACTCGGACAGTTAATGAGCGTTTGGGTGAAGGTAGTGCGGGTGGTGGCGAAGGACAGATTGTCATACCTGACGATGGCGAAGATTTTGAGTGGACAGAGGCGACTTACGATACGCTAAATGCCAAATCAGAATGGGATATTTACTTTGATCGTCATACCTTGACTGCTGGTGCAGAGTTTCGCGGCGAAAAGCTAGATAACCCCGTGGTATCTGATTTGGCATTTGCAGAGGGTTTTGATTTTGGTGATGTAGAGACCGATCCTGAACAGCGTGATCCAACTTCAGATGCTTATCTTATTGGTGTATATCTAGAAGATAACTACGAGATCACACCTGACTGGTATGTGACTCCAGGTCTACGCTTCGACTATCATAGCGAGGCTGGTAGTAATTGGTCGCCTAGTATCAATACTACTTGGCACTTTAGTCCTGATTGGTCAGTGAAAGGCGGCGTCAGTCGTGCGTTTAAAGCCCCATCGTTATATCAGCTTGATCCAAACTATATTTACTATACTGGTGGCAATGGTTGTCCATCTTGGGTACCTGCTGATGAAAGAGGTTGCCACGTATTAGGGAACCCTGACCTAGAAAATGAGACATCTTGGAATAAAGAGATCACCTTTACTTATGATGATGGTACTGGGCTAAATGCTGGTTTGACTTATTATCACAATGCCTATGATAACCGCATTGGTGCTGGTACGGATCGTGTGGCGGTAGATACAGCGACAGATCGTTCTATCTTTCAATGGGACAATCAAGGTGAAGCAATTGTTGAAGGTTTAGAAGGCTTTGTACAAGTACCAGTCACTGACAATGTAAGATGGTCTTCTAATATCACTGGTAACATCCGCTCAGAGCGAAAAGACAATGGCGAGCCATTATCGCTTATTCCTAAGTTCACTGTGAACACGGGTGTGGATTGGGATATTACGCCTCGCTGGAATGCCGACTTTGATGTGAGCTACTATGGTGTGATTGAAGCCCCAACGATTTCAGCGACGACGGGAGATGATAGTGATGACCCGTTGCTTGATCGCGAACCGTATGCCATTGCCAACGTGAGCACTCGCTATGATTTGACAAAAGCGATTACTGTTGGAGCTGGTGTCAAAAACTTATTTGATACGGGTGTTTATCGTGAGGGTACCGCTACGAACGCAGGTGCACGTACGTTCAATGAACCTGGTCGTACTTATGTGTTCGACGTTAGCGTTGATTTTTAGGAGGTAGACACAGGGTTTGTTAAGTTAGAAAAAGGTCTGAGCTATTTGCTTAGACCTTTTGCGTTGTTAGGGCAGGTTTTCATTTTTAAAATAAGCCCATGCCCCCGTAAATATTTTTAATAATTCAATAACTTACTATCACAATATAACAGCAGATTTATTTATGTCATTTAATTTTCGCTATAGCTGTCTTTGGATTCACCGTTATACTGGGCTTGCCATGGCAGCTTTTTTAATTATCACTGGTATTACTGGCACATTATTGGCATTTCATGACGAGCTAGATGATATCTTCAACCATAAACTGGCTCAGGTTGAGAAGCAGAACGCATCACATCTGCCTATTGCTGAGCTTCATGATAAGGTCATCAGTGCGTACCCTCAATATAACTTTTCTAGCATGCCAACTTCGATAGCAGCAGAGAGATCAGCCGTATTTTCGGTAGATAGAGCACGAGGAAAAGCCGCCCAAAACCAACCAAAAGCACCGTTTCAACAAGTTTATGTCCATCCTTATACTGGCGATATCATTGGTACTCGTGATAGAGATGAGTGGGCATGGCACAACACCATGTGGAAAGTGTTTTGGTTACATCGCGATTTATTACTGGGTGATATTGGAAAATTGCTACTAGGGATTGTCGCGCTCGTATGGACGATTAATTGCTTTATTGGCTTCTACTTAACATTTCCTAGGGCGGTTAAGAAAAAAGCACAGAACCAAACCTCGCCTAAAAAACGTGTCTCCTTTTTAAAACGCTGGTTACCAGCGTGGAAAATCCGCCGCAAAACTAATCTCTTTAAGCTCAACTATGATCTACACCATGCCTTTGGGTTATGGCTTTGGGGGATTTTATTTGTCATCGCATGGTCCAGTGTTGGTTTTAACCTAAGAGAGGTATATCAACCTGTGATGCACGCTGTCGTAGGGCTTGAGGGTAGAGATGAAAGACAGGAGAACTCAAGAAAACAATCAGAAAAAGCAGAGCAGGCGTCTGGTGCAGAACCAGCGACTAGAGTTGAAGTTGTAAACAATGAGGCTGTCGACGTCGAGGCTGTCGATGTGGTCGACAAAGCCAATAGTATTGCTTATTTAAGTGAACAGGCAAACATCGCTGCTCAAAGCAAGGGTATGATAGTACGAGAGTTTTTAGGCATACGTTGGATTGAGGATGAGGGTCAATGGCAGCTGCGCTTTAAGACAGATAAGGACATTGGTAAAAAAGGCGGTGCATCATCCATCACGGTCAATGCAAGGACTGGTAGCATCGAGCGTGTAAATTTTGGCTATCAAAGTTCATCATTTGGCAGCAAAGCCGATCAATGGCTATCGACCTTACATATGGGGCATATCAGTCAAGGTATTGGCCATTTGCTGTATCAAATATTTTTAGCATTGATAGGTTTGGCTGTGACAGTGTTGTCTATTACTGGTGTTTATCTATGGTGGAAAGGCCGACAACAGCGTTTAAAGGCATTGCAAAAGGGCCGATGATATATTTATATTCTTAGGGTATGGTTTTCATTTAGATCATTATTTACTAAATGAAAACCATACCCTAGTTATCACTTTAAGAACAAAAATATGTCGTATGCTATGCAAACAGTGAAAATGAAGCACGCAAACTTTTCACCTAGCCTGACCCACCTATGCCAACCATTATTTTCATCATAGTTCTTTGAGTAATCTACTGAAGCAATATCTTGAGTAAAATCCATAGGAATAACCACTAATCTTAGAACATATAAAGTCATTCCTAACCAAAAAAAGGTATCTGACACCTCTTTATTTAAAGCGTAATAAATGAACAGGCAAAAGCTAATCACTAAAATTAATAGAGACAGGTTTTTGTAGTTTATCCATCGATTATTTAATAGCGCTTTATGCATCGATAGTTTCTTCTGTTGTTTGCGAAATGCTGTACTTAAACCGTATCAACAATCACTGGACGACCCTGATGATTGAGCACAGTGACATCGACGTTATATAAATCTTTCATCGTCTCTTTAGTAATAACGTCAGCAGGGCAACCAACAGCCGTCACTTCTCCTGCTTTCATCGTAACTACTGTATCTGCAAACTGTGCCGCTTGGTTGATATCATGCAGAACAATCACCACGGTTTTTTGCTGATTGTGGCTAAGCTGACGTAGCTCACGCATCAGCCGACCAGCATGATACATGTCTAGGTTATTTAGTGGCTCATCGAGCAATAGATAGGGTGTATCTTGGCAGACAATCATAGCGATCAGCACGCGCTGTCGCTGTCCACCCGATAGCGTTGACAAGAAGCGCTCGGCAAGTGGCTCAAGCTCAAAGCGTTCGAGGATTTCCTGTACTTTTTGCTGATCGTCAGCGGTCGGTTGTCCTTGATGATAGGGATAACGACCAAACATCAGTAGCTCATGTACGCGCAGTCGTCCTTGTACATGATTGTCTTGTCCGAGCATAGCGACAGTTTTGGCCAGTGTGCGCGCCTGACAGCTGACAATATCACGCTCTTCATTATCTACAGCGAAGCTCACCTGCCCAGATTGTAGCGGCTGCAAGCGAGCCATGACAGAAAACAACGTAGACTTCCCAGCGCCATTAGGCCCAATCAAAGCAATCACCTGCGCCGTTGGTAGGGACAACGTAATGTCATGCAAGATTTTTTGTTTGCCAATATGGTGAGAGATATTATTCAGTTTAATCATAGTCAGTCTTATTTAAAAAGTCTTAGGGTTTTCTCTATCAACAGAATCAGCTAAATAAACAATGTCGGCTAAGTAATCATAAAGAACGACGTTGAGACATAAATATCAATGCTAAGAACATCAATCCACCTGCTAGCTCTATCACGACGGACAACACGCCTGCCATATCTAGCACTTGCTCAAAGATAGTCTGACCCAGTACTAAGCAAATCATAGCGACCAAGCTGACCAATATCAGCCGCTCAGTGTGATACATATGTCGCGCGATACGATTGGTCAATGCGCAAACCAATAGACCAAAGAAAGTCACTGGACCGACCAGGGCGGTGGCCGTGGCAACCAGTACAGCGATGACAGTTAATAGACCAAATGCTAGACGCTGATAGTTGATACCAAGGTTGACGGCCTGTGCTTGTCCGAGCATCAACACATCGCATTGGTAACGCCAGCGCCATACAAATATCGCGGTGATGGCACAGATAAATAAGCTGATGCCCAGCAGCTGAGGGTTGACCGTATTGAACTGCGCATAGCTAGCAGACTGTACGACCACAAAATCATCAGGGTTTATTAGCCGTGCAATGAGTGCTGATAAGCTGCGAAATAACACGCCAAAGATAACGCCCACCAGTATCAAGCGCGTCAGATCCTGACTGCTTTTAGAAAATAATAGCTTAAACAATAATAAAGATGCCCCAAACATCAGGACAATCTCTAGCGCGAACTTGGCAATAGGATCGAGACTGGTAAAGCTAATCGCACCTAAAAAGAAAACCAGTAAGCTCTGCAACAGAACATAGAGTGAATCAAATCCGAGTAGGGAGGGCGTTAGAATTGGATTGTGAGTCAACGTCTGAAACAGTAATGTCGACACGCCAATCGCATAGCCAACCACCATCAGTGCCAGCAGTTTTTTGCCGCGTAATGGTAGTGCAAAGTCCCAATAGCCATTGACATTGAGCGTCATAAACAAGGTCATCGAGATCAGTAGAATAATAGCTGCTATGGATTTTGGATGGGCAGTTATCCATGCCCAAAGCTTTGCCAAATGACCTTGTGCAGCGGCTGAATACTGACCATCTGCTGAAGATGAGTTATCTACCGCTGTGCTAGTATCGGTAGTACCAGTCTTGGTGGAAGTAAGCTTAGTTGATGAGAACATACAAAAATCCTATGGTGCCAAGCTTATCTAATAAGGCAAAAAATGAACGACGGTAAGTGAGTGCTGAAAATTAATACATAGTTAGTGAACATGGTGCTACTGCTCAGCTGGCGCACGTAATAACAGCCATAAAAACAGCACCGTACCAACCACACCAAAAATGGTGGCGACCGGTACTTCAAATGGATAGCGAATAGAGCGCCCAATAATATCGCATAGCAACACAGCTGAAGCACCAAGTAGGGCCACTGCTGGCAAGCTGCGACGCAACTTATCTCCCATTAGGCGGCTCACAATGTTTGGCACGACCAGCCCAATAAAAGGAATCATGCCTACAGTCACAACCACGACAGCGCTCATCATGGCTACCATACCCACGCCAATCCAAGTGACTTGACGCTTACTAATACCTAAGTTTAAGGCGATATTGTCACCCAAACCGACGATGGTCAGCTTGTCGGCAATAATATAAGCCAGCACACACAGTCCACCCGTGAGCCATAGCAGCTCATAGCGCCCTGCCAATACGCCCGAAAAATCACCAAACTGCCAAACACTGAGCATCTGTAGCGATTCGGTTTGATAGGCGATAAAGGTAGTGACTGCTTCGATAATGCCGCCAAAGACAATGCCAATCAGTGGAATCATCAAAAAATCAGTGGGCGGTATTCGGTGAATGAGCAGCATAAATAGCATCATGCCAAAAACGGCAGCGATGGTTGCCACGCCCATTTTTACAATGAGCGCGCTGGCAGGGAACAGCAGACTGACTACCAATAAACCAAGTGCAGCGCTTTGAGTCGCACCGACCATGGACGGCTCTACAAAGCGGTTTTTTAGTACTACTTGGATAATCATCCCAGCCACTGCCATCGCAATACCAGTCAAGATAATGGCGATGGTACGCGGTATACGGCTAACCAATAACAATGAGCTATCGGAGTTGGCACTCTGAGTCAGCAGGCTCTGCAAGATACCTGACCATGAAAAGTCAGCCACACCAATAGATAAGCTCAATAACACCAAAAGCCCCATAAGAATGAGGCTTGCTGTATTGATGAACCATGGTGGTATGACAGTACGTCGATGTAACGCATTGCCAGTACCGCTCTGCCAGCTTGATGCTGATGGAGCAGTACTGGATTTGAGCCTAGCATGAGTGCGGGGTGAAAATAACGACATAATCTCTACTGGCTTAAAAATGAGCAGGGTTAACGGTAATAATACCTACTTGTGCAACAATAGTTTGCATAGAAAACAACGTTATTTAGCACTAGCAAAAGCATCTTTGATTGTCGTTAGATCCTGCATCCATTGATAGTAGCCACCAAATGCTAAGTAAGAGTCTGGACTTAGATAGACCACTTGCTGCTTACTCCATGCATTGCTCTGGGCAACTAGTGGATTGTCTAATACGGCCTTGGCACCAATACCGTCTTCACCAATTGCAGCACTACGGTCGATGACAAATAACCAATCAGGATTGGCTTTTTGGATGTATTCAAACGATATCGGCTGACCATGAGGCGCATCGGCAATTTTGTCATCTGCCATTGGTACACCTAACACAGTATGGATAAAACCATAGCGAGACTTGTCACCATAGGCTGACATTTTGTTGCCATTGACCATGACGACTAGGCCAGTGCCTTTATTTTCTTTTGTTAGACTCTTGGTCTCGTCGATGAGTCCATCGATGTTCTGTTGTAGCTTAGCGGCTTGATCGCTTTTACCGAACAGTGCACCTAGATCATGCAGGCGCTGCTTGCTTGATTCGTAAATGTTAGCTGTATCAATACTCATGTCCAATGTCGGCGCGATACTTGATAGCTCGTCGTATTTTTCTGCCATGCGTGAACCGACCAAAATAGCTTGCGGTTGCATTGCATTCAACGCTTCAAGATCCGGCTCAAACACAGTACCTACCGATTTTGGATCAGGCTGTGTTTCTGAATGTAGATTCTTTAGTAATAGGCCACCAGGCATACCATCGACCGCCACATCTAGCGCGGCCAAGTCTTGCATCAATGTCATGTCATAAACGACAAGTGGCGATGGGTTCATGGCTAGCTCAACATCACCTTTTACGGTATTAACCATGATTTTTTCAGCAGATACAGCATCGTTATTAGCAACGTTCTGTGATTCATCAGCCGTTGGGTTTTCGGTTTTGGCGTCTGCTGGCTCAGAGTCATTAGATTCAGGCGAGCTACATCCTGCCACTACGGTAGCTAACAATGCTGTCATGGCAGCAGTCAGTAATGGACGTTTGAAAGAAGAGGCGGTAGATCTGCTAAATAATAAAGGTGTCGGCATAATGAACTCGGTCTATCAAAAGATGTTTAAGCAATTGTCTAAAATAATTGCAAATGAATGATGCTAAAAATATTAAGTCTGAAAGATGCTTGAGATAAAAAGCATAAAATAAATAGTCTACTTAGGGCGTGTCCTCAATTCAAACGAGTATCCTCTAAATGGGCTAAAAACAGCTAAATTTTGCCAAACATCGTCAAATAGTTGGTCAATATCTCGATATTATCTGCACTATTTTCCTCGTTTGACGGCAATTTATCTCATTTTTATCACCATTTTTAAAATGAGGACACGCCCTAGTACCACTCACTAATTTTTTATACGAATAGTTTTTATAAAAATAGTATGGGTAGACAATACAGCGGTTATAATAAAGTAGTTGAGACTCATTATCAATATAAATGATAATGGTTTTTATTAACAGTACTTGTTATATTAAACGTAACGTATCATTTGATGTAAAGATAAGATTCATAGTAGTGAAATTGAGCAGTAGGGAACGTTCATAGAAATGAGCGTTCTGATAAGTAAAACTACTAAGCAACGTCACGTGTCAGAGATGTATTAAATAGCGAAAATATTGTAAATTATTATTGATAATAATTATCGTTTGCATTATTATCTACGCCATTCTACTCTGAGTAATAAACATTAGGCTGTTATGAGTTCAACGGATTTAGACGCGCCACCACTTAAGTCGTTATTGCTAGCTATTGTTGCAGTACTAGGACTCCATGTGCTTGCCGCAATTGCACTAGTGGCAATAAAAACGCCTGAACTCGAACCTGAGCCAAAAAAAGAGATGTCACCACTTGAGATAAAGTTTGTGTCATTACCGGCAAAAACGGTCTCAACTGAAGTAGAAAAACAAACAGTCACAGCCAAAAAAGAAGTACAGCCTGAGGTACAAGTTCAGCCAGCACCGCAACCTGAACCTAAGCCTAAAGAACCGGTTAAACAACCAACAGAGACACCAGTAAAACAAAAAGAGCCTGTTGTAAAAAATATAGAGCCGAAAGTGACGCCTGTGATAGCGTCAGAAAAGCCTCGTCCTGATACCAGTCAAAAAGTAGCCCCAAAAGAGCCGCTACCGAAACCAAAGGTTGATAACTCAGCAGCTGAAGCACAGCGCAAAGCAGCTGCCCAAGCTGAATCAGAGCGTCAAGCTAGAAAAGCTGAGCAAGAGGCACAAGCTAGGGCAGAGCAAGAAGCCAAAAGAGTCGCTGATGCCAAAGCTGCCGCTCAAGCGAAGGCTGCCGCAGAGGCCGCCGCTGCTCAAGCAAGAGCTGAGGCGGAAGCAGCAGCTGCTTTAGCACAGAGTAATGAGCCTGTGAGCTTTACTGCAAGCTCTGCCAACTGGGCATCTGCGCCAAACTTTAGTTTCCCTGAGCGCGCCGCACGTAGAGCCCGTTCTGGTGATACGCTCAACGTTGTCTTAGTATTACGAGTCAACAAACAAGGCGGCATCGATAACGTGCGAGTTGCTCAATCATCAGGTAATCCGCTAGTAGACAAAGAAGCCCGACGTCAAGTTCGATCTGGCAAGTTCAAACCCTTTACTAAGAATGGCGTACCCGTGGTAGGTGATGTGACTCTACCGATCAGTTACGCGGTTCCTTGATAGCTCACATTTTATAACAACGTATTTATTAATAATCTTTCATTATAAAACTAAACATGATATTTACCTCAGTATCATGTAATGGCATTACACATTAAGGAGTCTGACATGGACTTTATGCAATACTGGCAGATCAGCGACATGGTGACAAAAACGTTGTTCTTTTTGTTGCTTGCGTTATCTATTCTATCTTGGGTGACAGGTATCGTCCGCGTATTGCAAAGCCGTAAACTGGCGACCAATGTAGCAGACGATTTGAGTCAGCAATTACAAGCCAAACAGTCTGATTTGGCTGGTACTGATGCTGCCACTCGCCGTTTGGTGACTGAGCAGACTTTGCTCAAACATATCGGTCGCTATCGTTTTGCTAGTGAGCGCGGTCTACCGATTCTTGGTACGACGGCAGCGATTGCACCGTTCATCGGTTTGTTTGGTACGGTATGGGGTATTTTCCATGCCTTGCACAACATCGGTATGAGTGGTCAGGCAGGATTAGGACAAGTTGCAGGGCCAGTCGGTGAAGCACTGATTATGACAGGTCTTGGTATTGCAGTAGCGATTCCAGCCGTGGTGTTTTACAACCTTGCAGTACGTATCAATCGCCGCATAATGTATCAAGCCAACGACAGAGCGCATGATTTATTGGCGCAATCAACGGGTCTTATGGATACTACCAAGGTAACCGCGAGCCATGCTGCTAGCGCCTCACAAGTGCACGCTGCAACAAGCAGTCGTTCAACGACGAGCGAGACTCAGCATACCAATAACTACAGTAATTCTGTGCCAAAGCAACTATAGATATTGCTGATTCTATAGATACTGCTAATTCTACAGATACTGATTCTGTAAAGGCTCAAACGACAAGTCGAAAAACCGTCAAAAAACGGCTGGGCTGTGTGAATATAACCAAAAGCATTGAGAGTAACTATGGCATTTCAATTGGGTGATGATGACGTACGAAGCATGGATGAAATGAACCTCATTCCGCTGATCGATATCATGCTGGTATTGATGATTATATTTTTATTGACAGCGACCGTGCTGAATCCGACGGTGCCTTTAGATTTGCCAGAGACTAGTGCCGCGCTCAATGAAACGCCGCCAGAAGCGATTCAAGTCAGTATTGATGAAGACGCGGGTATATTCTGGGATAGCGACCCAATCAGCATGGGAGAGTTAGAGACACGCTTGCAGCAACAAGGCGCGACTGGTAAGAATCCAGCGGTACAGTTACGTGCGGATAAAGAAGGCAAGTACGATACGGTCGCTCAAGTCTTGGCAGCGGCAAGTAATGCTGGACTGACCAAAATTGCATTTGTGAATGAGTAGTTTAGTAGCTAAATCTTTAAGAAATTAATAATATAAAGTCAGTGCTAGTAGCTCTGACTTTATATTAGAAAACTAGCTAGATAAATCAATAGCCCAACCAGTAAAACAACCAGTACCGCTATAATAAAAACAATTAAAATAATAAAATTTTCTCCAACCTCATTAACTACTTAAACCTCAAATTAAGTCGTTAGTGAGGTTTTCTTTTTTTACCAGCCATAGCCAAACGGACGATAGCCGTAACCGAAGCCTGCATGTCTGTAGCCAAATGGGTAAGGTGAGCGCAAGTAGTCAAGATCGCGCTGACGGATATAGTAGTAGCGCCCTTGAGAATAAGCTTCTTCTAACTTCTCAATACCTTCTAACGGACAGACAGGTTGCCAGTCATAGCCTTCGCGACCGAGCTTATAAGCATTCAGCTCGGTACAGTAGTTTTTGAGACCCTGTTGACGGCCTTGCTCCCATTGGATACGGTTAGGGCTAGCACCGCCTATACTAGTGCAGCTATTGGTATAGTGACCAAAGTAGGCACCTGAACGTCCTTGTGAGCCATCAGCATAGCCGACTTCTTGCCAGTTACTGCTTTGACACTGCTGCGGGGTTAGGCTCTGAGTCGTGGCACAGCCTGATAATGTCAGTACGACCGCGCCAAGTAGCGATAGGCTCATGCCTGTTTTGCTCATGACTTTACTCATCAGCTTGCGAGCGTGATAAGCGCCCGATGAGTTTGACTCAATAAGATAATTCATAATAAACCTGCGCGCGTTTAAAATTATGGTTTATCATAGCACTTTTTTGAGCTGACCACTTTTCGTATCTGGTTTTTATAGCGTACTGTACTCGGTAAGTTTATATACGCTAAATAGCTGATTTAATAGCGTAACTTGCTAAATTGTCATATGTTTCAAAAGTACCTGTTGCACTGCGATTGGACGACAACGCTTGATTTTTAATGGTTCGTGCTCATTATAAGCCCTTATATATCGTTGTTTATTATCGTACTAATCACAAATCTATATGTACTATTTATAAATAACGGTTCATTAGCGATATTTATCGCTATATCTTTTAGTATCTTTTTCATTTAGTCAAAAGGCCAGACCATCATGGGAACATTGATTGGCGTTATCATTGTACTATTCGTATTAGGGAGTATGATGGCGCTCAAACCGAACGGTATCGATCAGCGTTTGGATAAGCTGCGTATGACCGCGCGTCGTTTACAGCTCAATCCAAAGCTCGTTTCGTGCCCTGATTGGATCAAAGGCCGTGACAATGAGTATGGCCGCGGTATGCTTGGACAGTACTGTCTGATATTTGAAGACACTAAACTGCCGCATACCCGTTATCAAGTCATTGATGGACAGTGGCGACCAGACAGTAGTTTTGTCGATACCAGTACAGATGATAAGACGCTTACTATTCCCAGTGCGATTCGTTCTAGTCAAATCAGCAATAATCCGACGGTCAAAAAAACTGATTTTAGCTTGGATCAAGTGCCGTTAGATTTGCCGGTAAGTATTGAACCGTTTGTTAAAGGTTTATTGACCAAGGCCAACAGCATTATTATTTATTGGGAAGATATTGCTTATGTACGTCCAGCATCTAACCCAACGTACCATCAAAAACGGATCGAAGCGGACTTATTAGTGCTAAAAGAAAACCTTGAGAAATGGGCGCTACAGATGCAAAAACAAGCATAAACCTAGTAAAGCGTTTTTTCGTCTCCATTAAAGGGCAATATGCAAGCGGTTTGTCATATTCAAATTATTTAAAGTTGACAGTTTAACGCTTAGCAGTGTAACGTCTTTATAACTATATCTTTATTTTATGGTTATTATTTGTTTTATAACCTTTTTTATCAGCAGCGATTATTACTATAAATAGCTGAACCATGGTCAAACCGTGAGTATCAGCTTCCATAAATTGCCGTGCTGCTGAATTTAACCTTACTTTTAATTTACTTATATTATGGTGTCGTCAAACATGGCAAAAACCACAACCAAAAAAAGTCCAGCACCAGCTGCGGACAGCCCAAAGGGTAAGTCTTTGGTGATTGTAGAATCACCAGCCAAGGCAAAAACGATTAATAAATACCTTGGTGATGACTTTATCGTACGCTCAAGTGTCGGTCACGTCCGTGATTTGCCGGTCAGTGCGAGCAAAAGCGCAAAGAAAGCAACAACCGCTAAAAAAGATGACAGTCTGACCAAAGAAGAAAAAGCGCAGCAAGCACTGGTACGCCGCATGGGTGTAGATCCAGAGCATGATTGGGCGGCAGTCTATGAAGTATTACCCAATAAAACCAAAGTCATCAAAGAGCTTAAAGCATTAGCCAAAGACGCTGACAAAATCTATCTAGCAACGGATATGGATAGAGAAGGGGAAGCGATTGCTTGGCATCTAAAAGAAGTCATCGGTGGCCCTGATAGTAAATATCAACGTGTGGTCTTCAACGAGATTACCAAGTCAGCTATTCAAAGTGCATTTAAGCAGCCTTCGAAATTAGACATTGACCGCGTGAACGCGCAGCAAGCCCGTCGGTTCTTGGACCGTGTTGTTGGCTTTATGGTATCGCCGCTATTATGGCAAAAGATTGCTCGCGGACTGTCTGCAGGCCGCGTACAGTCAGTCGCTATGCGTTTGGTCGTCGAGCGTGAGCATGAGATTCGCGCATTCATTCCAGAAGAGTACTGGCAGATTCATGCTGATACGCACATTGCTAATGGAAAAAAAGACGCTGAGCAAATCGGCATACGCTTAGAAGCGACCAAGCAAGGCGGTAAAACCTTAAAGCTTGGGAATAAAGAGCAGACCGATAAAGTCCTAGAGATACTCAAAGCAAGCGATTTTATCGTCAAAGAGCGTGAAGAAAAACCAACGCAATCACGTCCAAGCGCGCCATTCATTACTTCGACCTTGCAACAGGCTGCCAGCACGCGCTTAGGATTCTCTGTTAAGAAAACCATGATCTTAGCGCAGCGTCTATACGAAGCCGGTCATATTACTTATATGCGTACTGATTCGACATTCTTATCAGGCGACGCGCTTGCTGCTGTCCGTGGTCATATCGAAGACAGCTATGGCGCAAAATACGTGCCAGAAAAGCCAAATTTCTATGGTAACAAGCAAGGCGCACAAGAGGCGCATGAGGCGATTCGTCCTTCTAACGTCAACATGAAGTCAACACAGCTCAAAGGTGTTGAGCGTGATGCGATACGTCTATACGAGCTAATCTGGCGTCAATTTGTGGCGTGTCAGATGTTACCTGCCAAATATCTGTCAGTGAACCTATTTGTAGGCGCAGATGATATCGAGTTAAAAGCGCGCGGTCGTACCATGGTGTTTGATGGCTATACAAGAGTTATGCCACCGGCCAAGACTGATGACACCTTACTGCCTGATGTCAAAAAAGGCGATAAGCTAAACCTAGATAAGCTAGATCCGAGCCAACACTTTACTAAGCCTGCGCCTCGCTATACTGAAGCCAGTCTAGTAAAAGAGCTTGAGAAAAAAGGCATCGGTCGTCCATCGACGTATGCCTCAATTATCTCAACCATTCAAGATCGTGGTTATGTGAAGCTTGAAAATAAGCGTCTGTTTGCCGAAAAAATGGGTGATATCGTTACTGATAGGTTGACGGCTAGCTTCCCAGATTTGATGGATTATACCTTTACCGCCGCGTTAGAGGACAAGCTCGATCATGTGGCAGAGGGTGATCAAGACTGGAAAGATGTGCTTGATAATTTCTATGGCGAGTTCAAAACGACTCTAGAGCGTGCCAAAGAAAAAGATGGTATGCGTCCAAACGATCCAACTGACGTACCAGATGTCCATTGTGATATCTGTGATCGTCCGATGCAGCTGCGTACAGGCTCAACAGGTGTATTCTTGGGCTGTACGGGCTATAACTTGCCGCCAAAAGAGCGCTGTAAAGGTACCAAAAATCTAATGCCAGTCGAAGCATTCGCCAATCTAGATGATGCGGAAGGTGATGACGAAGCGGCAGAAGTTAAAGATTTGATGGAGAAAAAACGCTGCCCGAAATGTGGTACGGCGATGAATGGTTACATCGTAGATGGTGGCCTCAAACTACACATTTGCGGTAATAACCCTGATTGCGATGGTTATATCCTAGAAGAAGGCAAGTTTGAAGTTCCTGGCTCAGATGCACCAACCATTGACTGTAATAAGTGCGATGGGCAGATGGAGCTTAAAACAGGACGCTTTGGTCCGTATTTTGCTTGTCAAAACTGTGATAATACGCGTAAAGTACTAAAAACAGGCGAAGCTGCGCCGCCACGCATGGACCCAATCCACCTACCAGAGCTAAAGTCGACCAAGCATGATGATTATTTCATTTTGCGTGAAGGGGCGGCTGGGATGTTCTTGGCAGCATCTAAGTTCCCGAAAGTGCGCGAGACACGTCCGCCAAAGCTGGCTGAGCTACGAGAAATTAAAGACAAGATGGAGGACAAGTTCCAGTATCTGTTTGCAGGACCAGATGAAGATCCTGAAGGTAACCCAACCATCTTGCGCTGGTCACGTAAGAAAAAAGAGCAGTATATCGGCTCTGAGAAAAACGGCAAGGCCACACGTTGGGGTGTTTACTGGCGTAAAGGTGAGTGGGTAGAAGAGTAACTATAGTTAAATTCAATATAGTGCTGTTATAGCGTCAGACTCATCTGATGTACTACAGGTACAATTTGCATTGGTCTTTCTTGTATTGGCTTCAACGAACCTAATAATTACTTCCAACAAAAAACCCTCTTATAATTTAAGAGGGTTTTTTTTGTGCTTATAATATTTCTTTTAAGCTATTTCTACGTTTGCAGAATTAACCTAAATTAATAGATTTGGACAGTATTAGTTTTTTACAATGATACCACAACCAATACGATCGCCTGCATTACCTGAAGGCTGACTGGTATAGTCGTCAACGCCAGCATGTACGATAAAGGCCAAACGATTTACGCTGTATTTACCTGCTTCAGTTGCCGCGATTTTCTTATTCACATAATTGATAGTAGCAACACCATCTTCATTAGCAGTTAAGTTTGGCAAGTCACCAACATGACCATTCATATCATCTGGATTAGAGTGTGGCTTGTTGTCTGGGTTGAAGTGCCCGCCTGCTGCTTTACCCATAACGTCACAGCTACCTGTTTCGTGGATATGTAATGAGACAGTTCTGCCTGGCTGTAGGTTAGTGAGTTTACCGTAAACTTGGACGCCGCCGTCGACTGGACGTAAGAAAACTTGACCAACTTCTTTCTTCTTGCCATCTACTGTTTGTATGGTTGATTTTAGCGTTGGCTGTGCTAAAGGATTGCCTGTTTGCATTTGACTTTCTACGGTTTGGCAACCAGTCATTGCTAACGCTGAACCGCATAATAGGGTACTTACAAGTAATGTCTTATTCATTATTATCTCCAATTGTTTGAGTTGTTATTTTTAATCTTCATTAAAGTCACGAATATCTATCGTTATCGTTCTATAAAATCGGTGTCAATATTCGTTAACATCGGAGTCAGTATAGCCAAGCTAACGCTATAGTTATTCATCAAATGCGCAACAATCAGTTAATAAATGTAAGTATCGTATGGGTTTGAAAAACGAACTAAGATAAATGTTTTTCAAAATTAAATGGCTTTAAATGCGTGAGAGAACTACTAAGAAAGCTATGAACTGCAAGCAAATGAATAACAAACAGGTATAAAAAAGCCGCCCATCATTGTGATAAGCGGCTTCTTAATCTATAGGACGAGTTTAATAAAGGTTCAATTAATTATGCAGTGCTTTGCCAGAGGTTTTATCAACAGTCACTTTGGCAGGCTTAATTGGTGTTGGCATACTCACCAAAGCAACCTTTAAGATTTCTTCAATCGTCGCGACTGGCTGAATGGTTAAGCCTTCTTTCACGTTATCAGGGATATCCGCCAAATCACGCTCATTAGTCGCTGGGATCAAGACATGCTTGATACCACCGCGATGTGCCGCAAGCAACTTCTCTTTGAGACCGCCGATACGTAGGATTTTACCGCGTAAGGTAATCTCACCTGTCATCGCAATATCTGGACGAATAGCAATACCTGTCAACGCAGAGACTAGCGCTGTCGTCAGTGCACCACCAGCAGATGGGCCGTCTTTTGGCGTGGCGCCTTCTGGCATATGCACATGGACGTCTGTTGTTTTAAACGTTTCGTAGTCGATACCTAAGCTATCACCGCGAGCACGAACCACGCTCATAGCTGCGCGAATCGACTCTTTCATTACATCGCCTAGTGAACCGGTAAAGCTAAGCTCGCCTTTACCTTTCATACCGACCGCTTCGATGGTCAATAGCTCACCGCCGACCTGAGTCCATGCAAGACCAGTAATACGACCAATTTCAGGCTCTTCTTCAGCCAGACCGTAGTCATACTGATGTACACCTAGATAGTCATCGATATTTTTGTCATCGACGGTCACTAGCTGACGTTCTGCTTTTTTCGGAGCACGTGCGCCATGAGTTTCAACCGAACCGCGAACCACTTTACGGCAGATCTTGTTCACTTCACGCTCAAGGTTACGCACACCTGCTTCACGCGTATAGCTACGCACGATGCTATGCAATGCTGCTTCAACAATCTCAATTTCACCTTCTTTAAGACCGTTTTGCTTAATCGCTTTTGGCACTAGGTATTTCTGTGCGATATTAACTTTTTCTTCTTCGGTATAACCCGGCAGACGAATGACTTCCATACGGTCAAGCAGCGCAGGCGGAATATCCATGCTGTTGGCAGTACAGATGAACATCACTTGCGACAAATCTAAGTCCATATCTAAATAATGGTCGTTAAATGTATCGTTCTGTGATGGATCCAATACTTCAAGCAACGCTGATGCTGGATCACCGCGGAAGTCTTGCGCCATCTTATCGATTTCATCCAATAAGAATAGTGGGTTTTTGACTTCTACTTTTGCCAATGACTGAACAATTTTACCTGGCATTGCACCGATATAGGTACGGCGATGACCACGAATCTCTGCTTCATCACGTACGCCACCAAGCGCCATACGCACAAACTTACGACCAGTGGCACGGGCAATTGATTCACCCAACGAGGTTTTACCGACACCTGGAGGACCGACGAGACATAGAATCGGACCACGAAGCTTTTTCACGCGTGATTGTACGGCGAGATATTCTAAGATGCGGTCTTTTACATCTTGTAGACCGTAATGGTCTTCGTCTAATACCGTCTTAGCTTTGTCTAGATTGATAGATACTTTGGTCGTCGCATTCCACGGTGTGTCCAAAATCCATTCAATATAGTTGCGTACTACTGATGACTCACTTGACGCAGGTGGCATCATTTTGAGCTTTTTGAATTCCTGCTCAGCCTTTTTGCGCACGTCTTCTGGTAGGTCAGCATCTTCCAAACGCTGCTCTAGCTCAGCCACATCATCTTCACCATCGAACGCGCCGTCATTCATATCTGACAGCTCGTTTTTAATGGCTTTCATCTTTTCATTTAAGAAGTATTCACGCTGATTGTCTTCCATTTGCTGACGAACAGCATCTTGGATATCTTGTTCGATATTTTGCTCAGCACTTTGCTTGACTAGATATTCAGTCAAAGTATTGATATGCGTTTTGATATCGTCTTCTTCTAAGAAAGACTGTTTGATATCAAGGTCCATCGACACACGAGTTGAGATGAAATAAACCAACTCAAGCAAGTCGTCGATACGCTTAGCCACACGAGTCAGCTCACGTGCATTGCGAAGTCGCGCATCTGCATAGCTTTCGAATAATGTGGTTAATGCTTGAATGGTGTTTTTCTGTTGACTCTCATCCATGCTGACATCAAGGTCGGCACGTTCAAATCTCGCCATTAATAAATCGTCATGGCCTTCTATATTATCGACACGAGCGCGGTATTGACCTTCGATCAATACTTTAATGCAGTTCTCATCGCTATCGTGTGGCATGGTGCTAACGATGCGACACACCGTACCGTACTGATACAAGTTATCTTGATCAATATCTTCGGTCAGTGAGTCTTTTTGCGCGACTACCAGTACTTTGTTGCCATACTCAGCCTGTGCCAACTCAACCGCTTTCACCGATGGCGCGCGTCCCACAAACAATGCAATCTGCATATGTGGATAGACGACGACGTCGCGTAATGCCAGCAATGGCAAATAGCTTTCATCTTCATTGTCTTTAACAGCGTCAGATGAGGCATTTAACGCATCCGTAGATGAGCTTTCTGTCTCATTATTCGCGTCAGCACTGATGTTAGCGTCAGTGTCAGTATTTGCATCAGACGTCGTGTCAGTGTTCAGGGCAGATGATACATCGATGTCGATGTTGTCTTTATCAATATTATGTTCACTCATATGTTTTTCCTCGTTCCCCGGACTTGTAAAGTCAAGTTCGTGGTTCATGTCTAGATAAATGGTGCTCACGAAAAAAATTGCAAGGCTGATTAGCGAAGTCGTCTGCTTATCTTTGTTAAATAGTTGTCTGAGTGCCTAGTAAACAATGTTATCGATGTTATCAACGATGTGTCGGTAATGATATATCGTCAATAGCGTGATTGGTCAATGAAGGATAAAGACAGTCAGAAATTATAGAAGAGGGTTTAGATGTATAGGTGATATTTGGCTACCTATGTTGATGCCTAATCGGTTCTATGCGTAGGCTTTATACCCAAAATAAGGTAAACTGGCGCGCGTCTAAAACAGGCTCTCATATTGAGACGTTTTAGACATCATAGCGATATTCATTAGTGTCAATATTCATCGGTCTCAATGAGACCAAGCTATAAAGAGCAAGGGGCAACACATGGCCATCAATGCGGTACTGCTGGCAGTTATCATTATGCTAGGACTGTCACTTTCGCGAGTGCACGTGGTGCTTAGTTTATTAATCGGGGCGCTGGCAGGTGGATTGTTAGCAGGTCTGGGTATTACCGACACGTTAAATGCCTTCCAAGAAGGTATCCGTAATGGCGCGCAGATTGCGCTATCTTATGCCTTGCTGGGGGCTTTTGCGGTAGCGATTGCGCATTCGGGTTTGCCGCAATCATTGGCAGGGACAGTAATTAGACGTATTGATGCCGCGGGCACCAGTGGTATGATTAAATACATGCTGTTCGCAGGTCTCATTACCATGAGCTGCTTTAGTCAAAACCTAATCCCCATTCATATTGCCTTTATTCCACTGCTTGTACCGCCACTGCTTTTGGCGTTCAACCGTATGCAGATTGATAGACGCCTGATTGCCTGTCTGATTACCTTTGGACTGGTCACCACCTATATGTTTATACCGTATGGGTTCGGTGATATTTACCTCAATCAAATTATGCTAAAAAACGTTGGTGAAGCGGGCATTGATGTTGCCAATATCTCTGTGGTGAAAGCCATGGCAATTCCTGCGCTTGGCATGCTCATTGGTCTGCTGGTCGCGGTATTTATAAGCTACCGTAAGCCGCGCGAGTATCAGCAGATTGCGATAGACCAGCAAGCGCATGATGCCGTCGTAGAAGGCGATGCATTAAGTAAAACAGCCGCTGGCGCTCAGTTGCAAAGCAAGCTAAAGACGCTGGTTGCATTGGCTGCTATCGTGACGGCTTTCGTCGTGCAGCTATACACTGATTCGCTACTACTTGGCTCGATGTTTGGCTTTGGCGTGTTTATGGCGACAGGCGTGGTCAAATGGCGTGATGCTGATGGCGTCTTTAATGATGGTATTAAATTGATGGCGATGATTGGCTTTATCATGATTACGGCGCAAGGTTTTGCTGAAGTCATGAAAGCCACAGAGCAGATTCAGCCACTCGTTGATGGGGCGGCGTCACTGTTCGGTGGTAATAAAGCGATGGCTGCCTTTATCATGCTCTTGATTGGTTTGATTGTGACCATGGGTATCGGCTCGTCCTTCTCGACTATTCCTATTTTGGCTGCGATCTATGTGCCGCTGTGTATCTCGTTAGGGTTTTCGCCATTAGCAACCGTTGCTATTATAGGTACGGCTGGTGCGCTGGGTGATGCCGGTTCTCCTGCGTCAGATTCGACATTGGGGCCAACTTCGGGTCTAAACATCGACGGTCAGCATGACCATATCAGAGATAGCGTGGTGCCAACATTTATTCATTACAATATACCGCTACTGGCGTTTGGCTGGATTGCGGCGATGGTGTTGTAAGCAGTTCAGTCAGCCCTTTAGCTCAATCCAAGTATCTAACAAAAAAGACGCTTATGATTAAGCGTCTTTTTTTTGCATTAGTTATAGGATTGTTAGAATAATTAAATTAGACGGTTATCTTAAGTACCGATATCTTGCTTTATACTTTCTATATTTTTGCGCAACAGATATACGAAAAACAGCGTAATGAAGGGGTCATAAACACGATCTAGCCTCAAATCACCGTTGATGTATTCAATAGTGGCCAACGCAAACAAAGATAGTAGAATCAAAGAAAAGCATTGAGATATAGGGATCAAAAAATGTAGAAAAGATGTGCTGCTAGAGGACTTTATATGACGCATTTCAATGTGAGTGCTAAGCGCGAAGGTATAAAATGCTGCAAGCGCTAGCAAAAAGGTTCTTAGTTCAGCAAAATCAAAGCCGTCGTAATCATAAATATAAGCCGCAGGCGTGGCCAGTAGTAATAGCACGAACAAATAAAAACAAACTTGTAGCGAAGCGGGCGACATAAACTCTTTTTTTACTTTGTCCACGATCAACGACCTATACTGTAATGATAATTATTTGCGATAAGTATAGTTTATAGGTTATATAGAAACAATAGTTTGGCAATAAAAAGAAAACGTCGATCAAATCAAACTAACATATAACCGCGTTTCTTCAAATTATGCTCTATCAGTTATATATGTGTTATTCATCAAAATCTTTTATCTCACCATTCAAACTACTCAAAAACGCATCGCTTTGCGCGAGCAACTCGTTTAAGCGTTCTTCATTGACGAGCCGTGCCATTTCATCAGAGCTAAACGGTTGCTCTTGACTGTAGTAACGTATCTCTCTAGCGTCCTCATTGCCCAGTGTTTGTAAATATTCATCCACACTGTCTGCACTGGAATCAGCAGCGCTAGAGTCTTTTTCAAACTGTTTATCGTCTTTCATTAAAACCACCTTATGCCGCTTGGCGTAATTAAACCATCTAATGGCACATCCCACGGTTGACGTGCTAATTGTTCAACCACTTGAAAATCATAGCACCAGCCTATCTTTAACGGCCTTGAAGCCCCTGATCGATAGCTTTTACCAAGCGTTGTATCATAGAATCCGCCACCCATACCCATGCGGTTGCCATTTTCATCGACCGCCACGAGTGGACAAATAATCACGTCTAGTTCTGACGCCCATAATAGAGCGCGGCTGTGATTTTGTTTCATGCCTAATTGATGAATGCGAGTGGGGACATTAACCAGTTTTGAGTGATAAACAGGCACAAAGCGCAATCGTTTATCGTCATTACCATTGCTAGTACGACCAAGCGAGCCAACAACTGGTAAATAAGGTAAATAGCCTAAGCGTTGGCACCAATCTAATATTGGCTGAGTGGGTAGCTCACCAAAGCCATCGTAATATAGGCCAATACGCGCATGCATTGGTAAGTGTTGCTGTAGCTTAGATAGATGCAAGCTCGCAGATTGAGCATATTGTCTGCGCGCACCAGCACTCAACTGGCGACGCTGGCGAGTAAAGTGCCGTCTAGGCGGATTGCTGATGACAGGTTCGGATAATTCAGCGTCTTTTGAGTCCGCATTATTTGAATCAAAGTTATTTGACTCAGGTCGTATTGGTTTAGGGTGCATAATTTTAGAGTGCATAGGTATCTTATCCAATGAAGTATCAGATTGGTGATGACAGGCGTTTTTAGGCATCGCTCAAGGCGATTTGTGAATATTCAACACGCCTTAGTCATGCTATCATAACGCCACTTTATATCGTATTTCCGTTTATGTGCAGCAGCTGTTGCACTTTTTATCGTTCAGTTATTTAACAACAAACCAGTAAAGAGGGTAGTTATGTCGACACAGAATCAGGCAACTCGTACCGAAAAAGACACCATGGGCAACGTGGAAGTCCCAGCTGACGCTTATTGGGGTGCGCAAACTCAGCGTAGCCGCGAAAACTTTAAAATCGGTGGCGAGACTTTGCCGCGTCCGATGATTGAAGCAATGGCATTGGTCAAAAAAGCCGCTGCGATTACTAATGCAAGCCTAGAGCGTATCGAAGGCGACAAGCGTGACCTTATCGTACAAGCCGCTGACGAAATCATCAATGGTGGTCTGGTCGATCAGTTCCCATTGGTTGTATGGCAGACAGGTTCTGGCACCCAGTCAAACATGAACATGAACGAAGTATTGGCCAACCGTGCTAACGAAATTGCTGGTTCTGAGCGTGGCAGCTACACGCCCATTCACCCAAATGACCATGTGAACCATGCACAGTCTACCAACGACAGCTTCCCAACGGCGACTCGTGTGGCTGCTGCTCGTCAGATCAACAGCTTGTTGATTCCAGCGGTAAAAGCACTACGCGATACGTTAGCGGCAAAAGCCAAAGAATTCGATAGCATCGTAAAAATCGGTCGTACGCATTTACAAGACGCGACGCCTTTGACTTTAGGCCAAGAGTTCAGCGGCTATGTGAGCCAACTTGACCATTCATTGACTCGTATCGACAACGCGCTACAAGGTCTATATGAATTGCCACTAGGCGGTACTGCAGTTGGTACTGGTCTAAACGCCCATCCTGACTATGCAGTAAAATCAGCTGAGCAACTAGCGACTTTGACTGGCTTGCCATTCGTTACGTCACCAAACAAATTCGAAGCATTAGCCGCTCGTGATGCAGAAGTATTTGCGTCAGGCGCACTAAAAACACTAGCGGGCAGCTTGAACAAAATCGCTAACGACGTACGTTGGTTGGCATCAGGTCCTCGTTGTGGTCTGGGCGAGTTGACGATTCCTGAAAATGAGCCAGGCTCTTCTATCATGCCAGGCAAAGTAAACCCAACGCAGTCAGAAGCAATGACTATGGTTGTCGCTCAGGTCATGGGTAACGACACAACTATCAGCATGGCTGGCGCATCAGGTAACTTTGAGCTAAACGTTTATAAGCCAGTTATCGCGTTTAACTTGTTACAATCTATCAAGCTGCTTGGCGATGCTTGCAACAGCTTCAACGAAAACTGTGCAGTGGGTATCGAGCCAGTAAAAGACAAAATCGATGACTTCTTGCATAACTCATTGATGCTAGTGACTTCATTGAACCGTCATGTTGGTTATGAAAATGCGGCTAAAATCGCTAAGACTGCTTATAAAGAAAACAAAACTTTGAAGCAAGTGGCGGTTGAGCTCGAGCTACTAACTGAAGCGCAGTTTGATGAGTGGGTAATTCCTGCCGATATGGTACATCCTAAGTAAGCAGTAGACCAAATAACGACCTGCTACGGCGTCAGACTCGCTTAATGTACGATAAGTACCATTTGCACTCGTCTTTCTGGTAGCAGTATCATATTTGTTTCTATTGAGAAGTTAGAAATAAAAAAGATCTTGTCATGTGGCAAGGTCTTTTTTTATGTTGATACGATATCTTTTTTCTAAAATATAATTTAAGTGCTAGTATGGAAATATAATAAATTATTTGGTATTTAGGAATATCGGAGTAACTAGGGCGTGTCTTCAATTGGATAAGCCCTAAATAATAGTTACAATACCGCATCTATTGAGTCGATGCGAGAAATA